>JBOHRY010000360.1:0-35082 GCA_050732955.1 Gemmatimonadales bacterium
GGGTTGACCAGGGCGCGTTCGACGACCACCGCGCCGACGATCGCCAGAATGAGGAGCAGCGTCCCACCCAGGACCGATTGCAGCAGCACACCCGCGAGGCCAAATCCCAGCAGCAGCGCGAACAGGAATCGCGGCGTCATCAGCAACCACATCGCCGCCGACGTGCCGCCGTGGCCGGCACCATGCGCGCCGCTCCCACCGCCGTGATGGCCGGAGTGAACTGCGGCGTGCCCGCTGCCATGACCGCCATGCCCGCCATGACCGCCATGGCTCCCGCCACCGCCACCGTGCCCGTGGCGGCCGAGTCCAGTGGCCGCCATCCCCAATAACCCGGCGGCGCCAAGGACCAGCGAAACGAGATAGACACTCATGATGACTTCGAACCTAACGCGAATCGATGTGCCCGGGTGAAACGCCGGAGCTGCGTCCCGCTAATCCTCCCGGAGCGCCGAAGATTCCGTGCGCAGACTAATCAGTAACGGGCAATCCGCACTTCGCCGCGCACCGCTCGAAGTAGCGGCGTTCGGCCGGATTCCGCGCCAATTTCATCGCCCCGGAAAACTCCTCGTGCGCTGCTTCGGTCCGGCCACAGCGCAGATCGAACTCACCCCGGGCGGCCACGAAGAACGGATACTCGCGGAGCCGCTCCAGCCCGGTGATCGCGTCGATCTCCGCCAGCCCGCGCTCCGGGCCCTCGTACAGTCCGACCGCGATCGCCCGGCTGAGCGCCACAACCGGCGACGGACGGGTGCGCATCAACACATCGTACAGATTCACTATCGTCGCCCAGTCGGTCGTCTCCACCGATGTGGCCACGGCGTGCATCGATGCGATCGCCGCCTCCAGGTGGTACTCCGTCATCACCGTCCCGCTCGCCGCCCGGTCGAGCAACGCCAGTCATGCGGCAACTCGCCGCTGGTCCCAGCGACTCCGGTCATGATCGAACAGCGAATGAAGATTCCCCGCGGCATCGAGGCGCTCGGGAAGCCGGGCGGCATGCAGATTCATCAGCGCCGCCAGCGCACAGGTCGCGGGCGTGCCACCGAATGCACTCTCGAGGAGCACCGTCGTCAGCCGGATCGCTTCGTCGCACAGCTCGGCGCGAACGGCGGCAGACCCCGAAGCGCCGTGATACCCTTCGTTGAAAAGCAGATACAGCGTTCGCTGCACGGCGGGGAGCCGCGCCGAGAATTCGCCGGCGTCCGCAGCCTCGAAAAAGCTTCGCGATTGCGCCAATGCCCGCTTCGCCCGCGTGATCCGCTTCTCGGCCGCCGCGCGCGAGATCACGAACGCGCCCGCCACCTCGCCGGCGCTCATCCCGCAAAGAATGTTGAGCGTGACGGCTACCTGCGACTCTTCCGCGAGCTCGGGATGGCAACAGCTGAACATCATCCTGAGCAGATCGTCCTGGATCGCTTCCTCCGCGAAGAGCTCCTGCACGGTCAACGCGACCGTCCATTCGCTCCGAAGCAAGCGGTCGATATCGGGGGCAAACGTCCGCGCGGTGCGTTCCCGTCGCAGCACGTCGAGCGCGCGATGCTTGGCGGTCGCCATCAACCACGCGGCTGGCCGCTCGGGCACGCCGCGAATGCTCCAGATCTCGAGCGCTCGGCAGAAGGCGTCCTGCACGACGTCTTCCGCCAGCGCGAGATTGTGGATGCCGAAAATGCGCGTCACCGTCGCGACCAGCCGGCCCGATTCCCGCCGGAAGAGGTGTTCGATCCCGTCGGCATCCTCCCCGCCGGGTTCGGGCGCGACGGTGTGGCCGATCACATCGCCATCTGCATGACCGGCCGGACTTCGACATCGCCGCCGCGTTCGAGAATCGGACATCCCTTTGCCAGGGCGGCCGCCGCTGCGATGTCCGGCGCCTTCACCACCGAAAAGCCACCGATGATGTCCTTCGCTTCAGCGAACGGGCCGTCGACGATCGTCTTGCTCCCGCCCTTGACCAGCTTGCCGGTTCCTTCCAGTGGCTGGCCGCGATCAACCACGTGCCCTGCCGCCGCGAGTTCCTGGAACCAGGCCACCCACTTCTGCATCACCTTCTGCCCCTCCTCAGCCGATCCTGGGCGCGTGCCGCCGCGATAGAGAAAGATGAACTCGCTCATTTGCCGCTCCTGGTAAACATGGAATCGAAATCGTATCGATTGGCCATCCGGACGGTGGCCGCACTATCAACGTTTGACGAGCATCGGCCCGGACAATGATGACGGCGTCGATCTGCTGGTAGACCTCGCGCCGGCTCTAACTTCGGGTTATATTCGGTATTCAAGGGCGGTTATCCAGGGCGGCGGAAAGATGCGTACTAACCACAAATTCGCTGAAATACCGACTAATCAAACCGAAGCGCGCCCGAAAACACAAATAACCAGGCAGGTTCACCGAATCGTCGCCGAACGTGCACCTGGATGCGACTGCCCCGAGTGCGGTGCCCCGATCGTTCACACCTCAGGATGCACCCTTTGCGTCAACTGCGGTTGGGGCCGTTGTGGCTGACGGGTGGGCCGAGCTCGATCGGCGCGAACGCGGCACCCGCTTCCTGGCGATCGCGTCGCGAAGCATCATCAATTCGTCCGCTGCCACCGGGATGGTTTTCGCCTCCGTCAATCCGTACATCGGATGCGAATTCGGCTGCGCCTACTGTTACGCCCGCGATACCCACCGCTGGACGGTGGAACGTGCCGCGTCGCGAGGTGATGCGGCCGATGCAGTCCGCGAAGCGAGCTCCCTTCCCCCCACCGAGGCGTTCGAGCGGCGAATCCTCGTGAAGCGAAATGCCGCCGAGCTCCTCGCCCGTACGCTCAACCCGGGACGCCTGCATGGCGGCCCGTTGGTCATCGGCACTGCGACCGATCCGTATCAACCGGCCGAGCGACGCTTTCGCATCACGCGAGCGTTGCTGGAGGTACTCATCCGGTATCGCGGGCTGCACCTGGGAATCATCACCAAGTCACCGCTGATCACGCGCGATGTCGAGTTGCTCGCCGAAATCTCCAGGCGCAGCCGATTGACGGTCTCGCTCTCATTGGCTTCGATCGACTCCGTCTTGCTTCGGCGACTCGAGCCGCGCACGCCGGCGCCGCACGCGCGCCTTCGTGCCATGGCGCGGTTGACCCAGGCCGGTGTCCGGGTTGGCCTCTTGATCGCGCCGATTCTTCCTGGACTCACCGATGGCCGGCGCGACCTGCGCGCACTGGTATGTCGGGCGAAAGACGCGGGCGCTGCATGGGTGGCCGGTTCGCCGCTGCGCATGGGCCCGGCGACGCGCGCAACCTTGCTGCCATGGTTGAGTCGCGAACGGCCCGCGCTGGCCGAGCGCTACCGGCGTCACTTCCGCACGCGACAGTGGGTATCGCCGGGCTACGGTGAAGCGCTCCAAAGCCGGCTCGTCGAGTTGCAGGAGGAACTCGGCATGATGCCCGACGAGGGGATGAGGGTAAAGCGCAACTTCTCGCGGGCGACGCCAGAGGCCGAACAGGTTGACCTCTGGCAGGAGCTGCGCCGCTCGACCTGATCGCGGCGCCGCGGCGCACGTCCGGTCCGATCACCAGGCGAGCACCACCTTGCCGAACGTTTCGTTGGACTGCATCGCGCGGTGCGCTTCATCGACCTGTCGCATGGGGATCACCAGGTCCACGACTGGTCGGAGTGCGCCATCGCCGAAATGCGGCAGGATATCCCGGGCAAAATGCCCCACGAGATCGACGTGCTCACGTCGGCTTCGCACTCGCATCGCGGTGCCGATGATCTCCAGCCGCCCGCGAAGCACGGCGCTGAGGTCGATCGATGCACCGGCTCCAGTCATGGTCCCGAGCACGACGAGACGACCGCGTGGCGCCAGCAGGCCGCTGTTCTGGACGAACACGTGCGCGCCAAGCGTGTCGATGATGACGTTCACCGGTTCGCCGACTCGCGCCGGCCATTCCGGATCGGAGGTGAGCACGCCGCGCTGCATGCCGAGTGCCCTGGAACGTTCCAGTTTCGCCGGCGTGCGAGAAGTACCGATGACGGTGTAACCGAGCAGGCGCCCCAGCTGCGCTGCGGCGGTGCCGACGCCGCTTCCGATGGCGTGCACCAGCACCCGTTCGCCCGACACCGCGCGCGCCCGCACCACCATCGCGTCCCACGCCGTGAGGAACACCTCGGGAATCGCCGCTGCATCGGCGTACTCGAGCGCGGATGGAACTGCCATCGCTTCGTCCTGGTGCACCGCGACGAATTCCGCCTGTGCGCCGCCGCCCACCAGACCCATGACTCTGTCGCCGAGCCGCCAACGCGTGACGCCCTGCCCGACGCCGCACACTTCACCGGCGTATTCCAGACCGGGAATATCGGCGGGCCATCCCGGCGGCGCGGGATAGCGACCGGCGCGCTGAAGCAGATCGGCCCGGTTGAGACCGGCTGCCCGGACCGCTACCAGGACCTCCTCCGGACCGGGCACCGGATCGGGACGTTGCGCCAGTTCGACCACGCCGGGCGCAGGATAGGTGACGGCGAGCATCCCGCGAATGTATCCAGCGGTGGTGGCTAGCGCAGCCAACGACCTCCGCGCAAGCCGCAACCTGAAACGCTCAGCCGCCGTATCAGGCTAGGATGTATCGACCTCGAGCCGTGCGGAGAACGACCGGGATGATCAGGCGCAGGACCATCATGCTGATACTGACACTTCTGGTGCCCGCCCCGGCCGCCGCACAGACTCAGCGGCGAGCTCCCCGGAAATCGAGCGCCGTCCTTTCGCGCCCAGCACCCGCTCCGATGCGCTTCGCGCTCGCCCCGACCGGCAACGTCGCGCGATTCGTCGTGCGCGAACACCTGATGATCATGGACGCGCCCAATGACGCCATCGGCGTGAGTCGTGCCATCTCCGGCGGAATCGTGCTGCTGCCCGATGGCAGCATCGATCCGGATCGTTCACGCATCGTCGTCGACTTGAGCAAGCTGACCAGCGACAAGGAAAATCGGGATCGGTGGATCAAGAGCCACACGCTACGAACCGACTCGTTCCCCACGGCCACCTTCGTGCCGCGCCGGTTTGTGGGAACCAACGGATTGCCGGCACCCGGTGCGTCGGCCGTTCAGCTGGCCGGCGACCTGACCGTGCACGGCGTGACCCGTCCCGTGATCTGGGACGTGACGCTGCACTCAGGTGAGCACGAATACAGCGGCACCGCGACGACCCACATCAAGTTCGAGGACTTCGGCATGGAACAGCCGCGGCTGATGATCGTGATCAGCGTGGTCGACGATGTCAGACTCGAATACGATTTCCATTTCGTGCGATCGAGTCCGTAACGGCGATCCGCCGTGACGCGCGATCAGGGCAGGTGAGTCGCCAGCGGCAAGTCGGCCATCCAGAGAACGATGCGATTGCGCTTGACGACCAGTCGCACCATGGGCTTCGTCGATTGCAGCGCCATCGAGATCCAGCGGCTATCGGCAATGCCGATTTCCAGGCGGCCCCGGACATCGCGCACCAGGCCGCGAGCCGGCCGGTCACAGTGCAGCACCACGTTATCGCCCCGCTCGCAGGTCCGGAGATCGCCCGCCAGGTATGCCTCGGCGATCGATCCGTACCGGTGGATCGCAAGCGTCTCGTCGGGAGGGATGACCAGGGCACTGAGCAAGGCGTGGTCAGGACCGAGCAACACGACACGCCATTCGTAGCCGGAGAAAAGGTCGCCGACCACCGCCTCCTGGGTAATAGAATCGGGCGACATCGCGCGCGGAAAGACGACGACGATCCCCGAATCGCTGAGCGTCGCGGTGGCCAGCGTGTCGGCGGATTGCGCCCGCGCCGGACCAACCCACGCGAGAATCGCCGCCAAGAAACAGAAGCGCACGACCAGCGTCGATCGAACTCGGCGCGCCGGCTGGTGCACGTCGTGAACGCCGAACGTCTCCAGTGGTGCGGCCGCGCAGTCGGCCGTCTGCTTGCATGCCGGGTTCCGGTCAGTCGAGCGCAGCACTCCTGTACGCTACCTTGCTGGGACCGGAAAGGGCACCGTTCGCATTGACCGCTTCGACCGATGATCGAGACCGATAACCTTGGGCACCGCCTGCCGGAGCTGGTCCGGTTCGGCACGTCGACGTGGACGTACCCCGGCTGGAAGGGTCTCGTCTATTCCCGCGACTACCCGGCGACGGGAGCCGCTGCGGCCATGCTGGCCGAGTACGCCCGCCACCCATTGTTCCGCACGGTCGGGATCGACTCGTTCTTCTATCGGCCACCGTCGCAGCGCACACTGCTCGACTACGCGGCGTCGCTACCGTCCGGCTTTCGCTGCGTCAGCAAGGTGTGGGAACGGATCACCGCTCGCACCTTCACCTCTCCACGCTCCGGACCGCAAAATGGAGAGCTCAATCCCGACTGGCTCAACGCGCCGATGTTCATCGCCGAGGTGCTCGAACCGATGCAGCTTCACTTCGGCCAGCATCTGGGCCCGCTGGTCTTCGAGTTCCAGGCGATCGGCCGAGGGGAGGGATTCGCCGTCGAGCAATTCATCGACGCGCTCGATCGCTTTCTCGGGTCGCTTCCCACCAGTGCGCAGTACGCCGTCGAGCTCCGGAACGCGGAGTTCCTCACACCGGCCTACTTCGCCGTGCTGCGGGACCACGGCGTGGCGCACGTGTTCAACTCGTGGACGCGCATGCCGCCCATTGGTGAACAGCTGCTGCTGCACGAGTCGCTGACCGCCGATTTCGTCGTGGCGCGGGCACTCCTTCGTCCGGGCCGCACCTTTGCCAACGCGGTCGACGCGTTCGCGCCGTACGACCGGATCCGGGAGGAGAATCCCGCGCTGCGTCAGGAGCTGGCCGCACTCGCCCGGACCGCAATCAACCTCAGGATACCGGCGTACGTCATCATCAACAATCGCGCCGAGGGCTGCGCGCCGCTCACCATCGCCGCGATTGCCCGACTGCTCCTCGACGAATCTCCCACTCCGACACTGGCGGCATCGTGACTGCGTCACCTCCGCGGCGAGCGATTGTGTTTCTCATCGACGTGGACAACACCCTTCTCGACAACGATGCCGTAGTCGCGGACTTGAAGAGCGTGCTGACGCGTATCATCGGGGCCGAACGACAGCAACGTTACTGGGCCATCTTCGAAGCCGTCCGCTCGGAGCTTGGCTATGCCGATTACCTCGGCGCTCTGCAGCGGTATCGCATCGAACATCCCCAGGAACAGCACCTCATGGCGATTTCGTCGTTCCTGCTCAACTATTCGTTCGCCAAGAGGCTCTTCCCCGGCGTGCTGGACCTGATCAGTCAGCTTGATCGCATCGGCCCGACCGTGATCCTCACCGACGGCGACGTGGTTTTCCAGCCGCTCAAGATCGAGCGCTCCGGACTGGGGCGCGCGGTGTCAGAGCGGATTCTGCTGTACATCCACAAGGAACGCGAACTCGTCGACGTCGAGCGGCGGTATCCCGCAGAGCGCTACGTGCTGATCGACGACAAGGTGCGCATTCTCGCCGACGTGAAAGCGGCATGGGGATCACGGGTTACCACCGTCTTTCCGCGCCAGGGACACTATGCCGTCGACGCGAACGTGTCGTCGTATCCCGCACCCGATATCACCGTCGAGCGAATCGGCGACTTGCTCGCGTTCGATGCCACACGGTGGTCCACGTGAACGTCAATCCCCGCGCGGGCCAGCCCGCCAATGCCGCCGACCTGACCGATGTCCCCCGATTGATGGCAGCGTATTACGTCCGCCACCCCGATCTTGCGAATCGCGCCGAGCAGGTGAGCTTCGGCACGTCCGGACATCGCGGATCGTCGCTCGATACCGCGTTCAATGAGGACCACATTCTCGCGATCACGCAGGCGATCTGTGATTATCGCGCCGCCAACGGCATCGACGGCCCGCTCTTTCTTGGCATCGATACCCACGCGCTCTCGGCATCGGCGTATGCCAGCGCGCTCGAAGTTCTCGCGGCGAACAATGTGACCGTCATGCTGGACGAGCACGATGGTTACACGCCGACACCAGTCGTATCCCACGCGATCCTGGTGTGGAATCGTGGCCGGAAACAGACGCTCGCCGACGGAATCGTGATCACGCCATCGCACAATCCGCCGCACGACGGCGGGTTCAAGTACGATCCGACCAATGGTGGCGGTGCCGCCGCGGACGTGACTCGCTGGATCCAGGATCGCGCCAACCGCTTGCTGGGCGACCAGCTGCGGGGCGTGCGTCGCGTGCCGTTCGAACGAGCTTGCCGCGCCGCGACCACTCGCCGGCACCCGTACCTCACGTCATACGTTGCCGATCTCGAAAACGTTATCGACTTGAAGCTGGTCGCGGCGTCCGGATTGCGTTTCGCCGTTGATCCGCTGGGCGGCGCCGGCGTCAAGTACTGGGACGCCATCGCGGAACGCTACGGCCTGCCCCTTACCGTGCTGAATCGCGACGTCGATCCGACCTTCCGGTTCATGACGCTCGACTGGGACGGACAGATTCGCATGGATCCATCGTCGCGGTACGCCATGGCGCCGGTGATCGCGCGGAAAGACCAGTTCGACGTGACCTGGGCGTGCGACACGGATCATGATCGTCACGGCATCGTGACACCCGATACCGGATTGCTCGATCCCAACGCGTATCTCGCCGTGGCGATCGACTATCTGGCCGGACATCGTCCGGAATGGCCGGCGAACGCCGCCATCGGCAAGACGGTGGTGAGCAGCAGCATGATCGATCGCGTCACCGCACGAACGGGGCGGCGCCTCTTCGAAGTTCCGGTGGGATTCAAGTGGTTCGCGGATGGCTTGTGCGACGGCTCCCTCGCGTTCGCCGGCGAAGAGAGCGCAGGCGCCACGCTCGCCCGCCGCAACGGAGAGGTTTGGACCACCGACAAGGACGGTATCGTCCTGGGCCTGCTCGCCGCTGAAATCACCACGGTGACGAAGCACGATCCCGGCGAGCGCTACCGCAAAGTCACCGCCGAGTTCGGCGAGTGCAGCTATGCACGGGTCGATGCCCCTGCAACACCTGAACAACAGGCGGCACTCGGACGCCTTGCCGGAAACGAGGTCAC
Organism: Gemmatimonadales bacterium; assembly: GCA_050732955.1. GTDB lineage: Bacteria > Gemmatimonadota > Gemmatimonadetes > Gemmatimonadales > GWC2-71-9 > Palsa-1233. Next base: position 9,048 of record JBOHRY010000360.1, read on the forward strand.
CGCGGCCACGCTTGCCGGCGATCCGATTACTGGCAAGCTCACCCGCGCCCCCGGTAATGACGCGCCGATCGGCGGGCTGAAAGTCATCACCGCCAACGGATGGTTCGCAGCACGGCCGTCAGGGACGGAACCGATCTACAAACTTTACGCCGAAAGCTTCAAGGGTCCCGACCACTTGCACCGGATCCAGGAGGAAGCCCAGGCGATCATCAACGATGTGATCGGCGGTGCGAAGCACTGACGCCGCCCAGCTCCGCAGGTGCTACGCCGCCAGTACGTCTGATAGTGAAGATCCCGCCAGGTGCTCGGCGTCGCGCACTTCGCGCATTGCCGCGGCAGTCCGCGTTTGCCACATGGTGCGGGCGGTCGCGAGATCATATGCGATCAGGTGAAACGTGACGCCGTAACGGGCGCGGATCCCGTCGAGCGCTGCGGTAAACCGCTGCCGCGTCGCCCGTTCCGCCGCCGCGTCACGAGCGATCAGCACGACTTCGACATCCGAGCCGAGGCGTTCCGTCCGACGCGCAATCCCGCCGACCAGCGAGGCGGCGAGGAGACCATCCGCCAGCAGCGCGGTGGCGACGGCGCGGAGTTCGACTCGCAGCGCCGCGAAGTGATCGGACTCCATCTGCAGCAGGTTCTTGAGCGGCGCGGCGAGGCGATGCCCGGACGAAAGGCGGACGCGCCGTTCCCGGCCTGCTCCCGCCTCCTCCTCCACAATGCCCACCGCGATCAACTCGCCGAGTGCCAGGTCAATGCTCCGGTATGCCATCCCCGAGCGGCGGACGACCTCGCGAAACGGCAGCGGTACCGAGGCGCGCCAGAGGATTCTCAGAGCGGCAACTTTCCCGCGAGTCCCCAGAAGGGCGGACAGCGGCTCGTGGATCCACCCGGTTATTGGCCCCTTTGCCATTGTATACAATAGGCAAGTGCCTACTTTATAACAAGTCATTTTACACCAATGCGTTCAAAGGTCGATTCCGGCCTCACCTGCACTCTCGACCACCTTGGCGATTGTCTCCCCGATCTTGTTGTTCGGTGTCGATGCACCTGCGGTCACCCCGATTATGCTCGCGCTGCCAAGCCAATCCGATTCGGTGACCTCTTCCTTGGAGCGTACCGGCTGGTGACGGATCGACCTTCCTGTCACGTCGATGTTCCCGGCCTCTTCAATGTGAAAAGTCCGCACCCCGTGACTGGAAGCCAGCGCGGCGAGGGCGCAAGTGTTGGAGGAGTTGTAGCCGCCGATCACCAGCATCAGGTCGATCGGATCGGCGAGCAGCAGCTTTACCGCGTCCTGCCGTTCCTGGGTCGCCGAGCAGATGGTATCGAACGACCGAAAATGCCCGGCGAGATTGGCCTCGCCCCAGCGATTCGCCAGCGCCGTCCGGAATTGAGCGGCGATCGCCAGTGATTCACCCGAGAGCATGGTAGTCTGGTTGGCCACGCCGATGCGATCCAGGTCGCTTGAAAAGTCGAACCCCGCGGAGCAGGCACTCGCGAAACGACTTTCGAGCGCTTCGCGATCGCCCCGCCCCTCGACCCAGTCGCACACCAGCTGAGCTTCGTCGCGATCGAACACGATCAGGTGCTTGCCGCCGGGATAGCGCTCGACCTGGCTTGCGGTCGCCTTGGTCTCTTCGTGGTAGTGTTTCCCGTGAATCAGCGACGTAAAGCCGTCGCGGGCGTAGCTCTCGACCCGCTTCCACACGTTCAGCACCGAGCCGCAGGTGGTATCGACGACCACGCAACCGATCTCCCGGAGCCGGCCGAAATCACGCAGCGTAACGCCGAACGCGGGAATGATCACGACGTCATCGGCGGTGATTCCGGCGAAGTCGAACTCGCCGTCCCGATGGAGGAAGGTCACTCCCATCCGTTCGAGATTGGCGTTGACGTGCGGATTGTGGATGATTTCGCCGACGAGAAAGAGGCGACGATCGGGAAACTTCGCGCGGGTTTCGTAGGCGTAATCCACCGCGCGGTCAACACCATAGCAGAATCCGAACTCCTGCGCCAACCGGAATTCGAGTCGACCGGCGCGGAGCCGGTTGCCGTGCGCGCGCATTGCTTCGACGATCGCGCTGTGATAGTCGGCGGACCGCTGCCCTTCGATCGCGGACTTGAGTCCGAAGCCGCGGCGAAAGTACGTCGATTCCATGCTGCGAAGATAAGCCGTGCGGGTCGCGTCGTCGCGGCTACGAGCCGCAGCCGACGGCGGTCGTCACCACCGGTACGCCGCGAAAGTCCGCTCGCACCACCAGCGAATCGGTCCCGCTGACCGAGTGCATGCGGGCATCCAGAATCCCCGAGATCTTCCCCGGGACCAGGGTGACGCGCACCGTGCCGCTGGTGGCCCGGAACCCGGCGAGCGCAGTATCGCGCCCCAGACGCACCCACCGCATCGCCGCAGCGGCGACTGGACGCGGCGCCGTCGCGGCGAGTTCGGAGCTCAGGACAGTGTGCGCGCCAGCAGTCAGGGTGTTGCGCTCATAGAGCACGACGGCGACGCCGCTGTCTCCCGAAATAGCCTCCAGGAACCCGACCCGCGTGACGGGACACCAGTTGAGTCGCGCCGGAAGTTCCATCTGTCCGCGGAAGCTGCCACGCCATTCAACCACCAGCCTCCCGGCATCGGCGCGCACCGAGCCACCGGCGCCGCGCCGCATCCACAACCATGCGCCGACGGCACCGAGTACGACGACAATGGTTCCGACGATCACCAGTTTCGCAGTTCGGGTCATCGCACACCGCCGAACACGAGGTCGAAGCGCAGTCCACGACCGCTTGCCTGCGTGATGGGATGACTCAGTTCCGCCCGGATCAGGCCGCCGAGGACCGAAACGCCGACGCCACCGCCAGACAGCAACGGAGCGTGCGCGAACATCGAACGATCGGCTGCCTGGCCGACATCGAGAAATGCAACCAGCTTGACGGCACTTCGACTCGGCTTCGTCACGTCCAGTTGCGTGGCCCAGAGCGCGTCACCGCGAGCGACGCCAAAATCGTAGCCGCGCACCGTTCCCTGCCCGCCGGCACGCAGTGCGAGTTGCGGCACGGAATCGGTTCCGACGGCGAGACCTCCCTTGAGTCGGACGGTGAGCCAGTGTCCCGCGAGTTGCTTCAATCGGAGTTCACCGGCGACGCGTACCGCGGCCCGACCAGCGACCACGACACCATCACTGTTGAGGATCCACCGGATGCGCGGCCCTGAGTGATCGATGGCGACGCCGCCACCGGCGGCAAATCCTGCGCGAACGGAATCAGTGGCCGGGAAATAACCGTGTGCTCCGACGATCCGCGGGAAAAATGCTCGTGCTTCGCTGGTGACGCTCCGTTCATTCTCCGCACGAGCACTCCAGGTGATTTCGGTGCCGGTGCCACCCGAAGTTTCGTATCCGAGCCGCGCGCCCTGCGCCAGCAGGTACGCACCGTCGTCGTGTCCGGAGAAGATCGCGCGCAATGAATTGCCAAATGTGAGGCCGGTGGCGAATGGATCAGTGTCCACCAGGTCGCGCTGCAGTGCGAAGGTGAGCCGTCCCCGTGGCGCATCCCGTACGGCGGCGATGCGCGCCATGAGGCGATTGTCGGCGAAACCATATCGCAAGGTACCGTAGAAATCGGTGAACGAGTGGGGCACCGGGAGCCGCTCGCCAATCGAGAGTGTCGTCCCCTCGACCCGATTGTAGCGCACGATGTCCGCGATCTTTTCCCAGGCAATGCCACGTCCCGGACGCCCGATGGCGTCGTCGGGGAGCGATTCCGAGAGCCGGGCCAGATCGGTCATCGCCTGCTGCAATCGCTGCCGATCCCCGGCGTTCTCCGCGAGAACCAGCGAATCGCCCCAGCCGCTGTACCGCCGCATCGAGTCGACGCTCGGGCGATGAATCTCGTAGCGGCCGCCGCCGCTCAGGTAACCGGTCCGGTTACGAAAGCGGTTGCGGAACCGGAGCGAATCACCTGGATGCGCCGAATCGCGGATCGCCCGTAGCGAATCGATCCGGCGGCGGATCGAGTCGGAAATGGCTGCCGATCGCTCCCGCCTGGCACTGTCGTGCGCCAGCACAGTGCCACGATTGCGGCCACGAGCGTTGCTGTCACGGGGAAATGGAACGTCGAACACGACCGCCTTGCCGGTATTGACGGCATAGTCGTCGAACGTCGTCCGCGCCTCGAACGGCGTCGCGAAGTCGATGCCGAACGGCAGGGTGATTCTCCCGGAAATCACCTGCCGGTACGGCATCCAGTACCGGCTTTCCTGCAATCCGTATTCGAGATCGGCGTTCAGCTCGAGCATTCGCGAGACGAACTTGCTCTCCCGCAACGCCGTGGCGCTGTCCTTGGCGGTCGCGCCGTCGGGCTCGCTCCAGAGCTCGGTGCCGACAAACCGGAAGGTGAAACGCACCAGATCGCCGGTGGCCTCGTCGAGCCAGAGCCGGCCGGCGACGTAGGCACCATCGGTGAGCTTGGGAAGAACGGTGATGCTCCGGATGGTGATCCGTCGCGCCCCCGCGGTGATGGTGAGCGAATCGCCGCCGGTGTAGCGGTAGTAGCGGTCGGCGCCCGGCGCCAAGGGATGCGGTGCGGCACGCGACGGCGTCTCGCTCGCACCGAAGATCCGCACCGAGTCGCCGAGGGTTCGCGGTACGAACCACGGATGCGAAAACGTCGTCGTGAGGTCCACGCCCTGCAGTTGACTCGCGCTACGCCGCCCCAGCATGTCCACGCGCAAATCATTCGGGAGTTGCCAGGCAATCATGGCGTCCTGCTCCTCGACTGCCACCGGCAGCGGGTCGCCCCACCGCCGCCGCGCGAAACCGAACGACACGCGGTAGCGGATCTTTGCCTGATAATCCCGGACGGTGGAATCCTGTTCGTGATGACGCGTCATGGCGAGGGCCACCAGATGCTGGGTGGCCCGGTCGGAGTAGGTAGTGGTGTCGGTTGTTGGACTGCGGCAAAAAAATGCCAGGCAACTCAGGCAGTGGAGGAGTGCTGTTCCCATTTCGTCCGCCCGTCGCGGTGCAAGCCGTACGCGCGCAACCGCCGCCAGAGTGTCGTCCGGGAGATGCCGAGCGTCTTGGCGGTTTCCGCCAGTCGCCAGGAATGGGCTTCGAGTGAACGGACAATGGCATCCTTCTCACGCTCGGCCAGTGTCGTCGGGCCCTCGCGGTGCGGCAGGAAGATCGCTTCGCCCAGGTCCAGGCCGCCGACCCGCAGCGGCGCGAGCCGGCCACCCAGCGCCGCCAGTTCCGGGAGCAAGTCGTCCTTCTCACCCATGGTGTCGAGGCCGGCCTCGTTCAGGACCGCGCGACCTGCCGCGTTGAGGTAGATGATCCGCCCTTGAGCGTCGAAAACCACCGCGCCTTCCTGGAAGGAATCCAGCAGTGCCTTGGCGAGTGGCGAGAATACCGATGGAAGAGTCGTCGTTGCGGTCATCGGCTGTGTCATAGTCACGTGTACGCCCAGTTGAGGTTCAAGGTTTCAAAAGTCGACGTCAATCTGATGCGAGGACCGGCCCGGACCCGACATATTGCACCATTCCAATGAATGATTCCGCCCCAGCAGACCCGGCGCCCCAGGCGGTGGACCGGTCCCGGATCTCCTCTGGCTGGCCGATGTTGCTGGCGGTTGCCGGCTGGGCCATCGGACTCCCCCTCCTGGCTCGTTGGAGCACCACCCCGATCAGCGGCACCGCCGCTGCCACGCTTGTTGGCTTCGCGGTCCTCACTGCCATGGTTGGCGGCGTCGTGTTGCTCCGGATGCCGTCGGACCCGGTCGCCGTTCCGTTCGTGGGACTGGTCGCCGCCGTGTCCACCCTTATGGCTCTCGCGCCGCTTGACCATCCGGCGGGTGTAGTCGGGCTCGCCGGCTTTCTGCTTGTTGCCCCTTGGCGATACGCATTGACCCCCTTGGTCGTTCATTTCGCTCTGGAGGTGGGCTGGGGCCGCCGCCGACAGCGCTGGACTGGATGGGTACTCGGCTGGTATGCGCTGGCGCTGGGGATGTTCCTCGTGAGCGCCGTCGGACTCGGGATGAACGAGGGGCCGCTGATCGACGCTGTCGATCGCACCCTGCGCACTGCGATCCTGGAACCGGTTGGCGCGCTGGTGGCGATAGGTGCCTCACTTTTCGCGCTCGCGACCGAAGCGAGAGGCTCCGGACCTCGCCGCGCGTTGCTCTGGACAATCGCGGCGGTCGTGCTCGGGCTGGGCCCGCTCCTGCTCAGCGGCGTGGCAACAGCGCTGGCATATCCACTGGATGGCGCGGTGACGCCGGCCCGGCTGGCGCTGTTCGCCTTGCCGGTTTGCGCCTTGCTTGCGGTGCTCTCATTGCCGTTTCGCGATGCGCGCGCGCGCGACCTCGCGGCCCATCGCCTGGCAACCTCGCTGCTCGATGGCGACGACCTCGCCAACGACCTGCGACAGATCGCCGCCGAATTGCACGCCACATTCGACACCCGCGGCGTCCTGGTGCGGCTGGTCGAACCCGAACTGGTGGCAACGGTCGGTGAGATTGCGACCCCCGCGCCCGGCGGGTCGCTCGCCCCCGAAAGCGAGCCGGGCGACGACCAGCAATCGCTCTCGCTGCCGATCGGCCGAAGCGGGAATCCCCTCGGCGAAGTGCGACTCGAAGCCAGGATGCACGGCGAGTTCGGCATCGCCGAACGAAACTGGCTCAGCGCATTCCTGCAGCCGATCACGGCAGTACTTCGCGCTCGCCGACGCGAGCTGCACGCGCTGCAGCGGACGGACGAAGTGTCCCGCCGGTTCTCCGAGAGTCTCCACGGGCTGGTGCAGGCCGCGGATCAGTTGCCCGCGCCGCCGACCGATGAGCGCCTGGCAATGCCGCCGCTGGTCGACGCCCGCGAAGTTCTGGCGCAGTTAGGCGATGGGGTGACCGGCGTTGCTCGACACGGCGAAAACCTGGCGACGACCGCCACCGAGGCCCGCGATTCGTCGCGCGGCGTCAGTGATTCGATTGCGCGGGCGCTCGACGCGCTGAGCGCGTTGAACGTCGACATTGCGCGCCTCGCTCGTCACGGCGAAGCCATCGCGGCCAGCAACGACACGGTGAGCGGCGTGGCCTTCCGCACCAACCTGGTCGCCAACAACGCGGCGCTCGAGGCAACACGCGCCGGTCCGGCGGGCCGCACCTTCGGCGTGCTGGCGGAAGAGGTTCGCCGGCTCGCCGACACGACCGCGGCGACATCCGCGGCGATTGGCCGGGACACGACGGCACTGGCGACTGAAGTCTCGGCGCTGGCCTTTTCAATCGAGGGAACTCGGCACGCGCTTGCCAATGCGATCCGCGAAGCCGAGGCAGGCGAGGCGGCAGCCCAAAGATTGAACGAGGTGTCAGTCGCGCTGGAAGACGCCGCCCGATCGCTGCGGCCGGCGGTGGCTGAGGCCAACGCTGTGGCGCAGCGCCGCTCAGCGCGCGATCAACATCTCACGGCTACGATGGAACGGTTCGTCATCGAGAGGTCACGTCTGGCGCGGGCACTCACCGAGCACCGCGACGCGATGGCTCGCATCGCCCGCGCCCTCGATCAATTCGGCGGGCCGCCGGCGCAATCGTCCTAGCGACGCGGCCGGCCGCGCGGGCCGCGGCCTCGCCATCCCCGCTTCGGCTCCTTGCCGCGCGACCGCGGCGGCGGTTTGGGAGCCGCCGGACGATGATTCTCCGCCTGCCGCAGCAATTCCTGCAGTGCATCGAGGCGGTCGGCCTGTAGCACATCGCCGCGGCGGCGGACGGCGAAGATCAGCGGGCGATCGAGAGCCGGCAGGTCGGACGGGCGCAGGCGTGTCGCCTGACCCTCGCGGAGATACACTCGAACCATCGGTTGTCCATCGCGAACCTCGTACACCAGCGGCACGGTGTCGCCGCGCAGGTGCACGCTGGCCGGAAGCGCATCGAGATGCCGGCGCGCTGCCGGATCCACCAGCGCCGCCACATCGAGACGCACCGGCGTCCGCTGGAACGCTTCCCACGACGTCACGTCACCCAGCTGTGCGCGTATCAGCTCGCGCAACGTGTGCTCGCCGATCCCGCCGAGGGCGCCGCCCGAGCGCCGCCAGTATTCGTCGAGTGCCTCGAGCGAGCGCTTGAGCCGCGCGCGATCCGGATGCTCGACCTCACCGGCGAAGAGCGCCCGTGCCAATGTCGCGCGAGCTGGTTCCTGAGACTCCGCCGGAAATTCGCCCCGCAACGGCTCGCTCGCCTGATGGAGCTCGAATCCGAAGTAGACCTGCGGCCGCTGGATGGCCAGCTCCTGTCGATGCTTGTGCCGCGTCAGCAGCATCTGGGCGGGACCTTGCACTGCATACTTGCGAAGCAACTCGTAGGGCAGGGTCGTGCCATCAATGCTGGCTCGCGCCACGCCAAATCGGTCGGCGAAATAGCGTAGCGTTCCCGCAATCGCGCCCCAGCTCCCGGCTACCGATGTCTTGGCAATCCGGACTGCCTGCCCATCGGCGGTCTGCTCGTCGAGGACCAGGTCGAATGGTTCGATTCGCGCGACGAGGTCGATGAAGCTGTCACGCAAGCGCGGCGTCACTCGGGGCAGCCGCTCGGGGAGCACCACATCGAGAGCGCGATAGGCCGCCGCGAGTCCCAACGCTCCGTCTTCGATCGCCTTGATCAGGACGCCGCGTCGATCGGCCCACGCCGTCAGTTCTTCCTCGTCGAAAAGATGTCGCTGGAGACCGTGTACCTCGCCGATGCGCCCGCAGGTCTCGATGGCTTCGGCGAGCAGGTTGTACGCTGTCAGGTGATCGCTTCCGCTGACCAACACGCCGTGCAGGTCGCGCTCTTCGCGCGTCATGCGATGCAGCGAATCGATCCCGCTCGCTCCAGCCACCAGCGGGAGCTGGTCTGCGTTGGCATGCAGCAGCAACTCAGCCCAAGGGCGCTCGACCGGAAGCGCTTCGACCTGCCGGCCGTAACGGGTCAAGCGTCCGGCTTCGATCAGGCCGCGTTGCCTCAGCCGGTCAACCGCGCGTCGATACGCCCGGCGATCGAGCGGCACCGGGAGCTCCAGATCGCCGGCGTCGACGCCAAGTTCCGCGCAGGTCAACGCCACCCGCTCGGCGTCACCCCCGAGCTGGAATTCAGGAGGGCCCGGCCGGAGCGACGCGAAATCGAGGTCGCGGTCGGAGAGGATGACGACCTCGCCGCCGCGCACTCGGCCATGCACCCGCCCGGCCATCTGCAGGATCTCGTTTGCGCCGAGATACATCCGGTGAAGAACGTTCCGGCCGTGATCGACGACGGTACCGTACCGGGCGTCGTAGATGATGACGGTGTCGAGACCGGGAAGGTTGAGTGCTGATTGTCCCGCCGCGGTCATGGCGAGCAGATAGGGCTTCGCGACTTCGCCTTCGAGAAACGGCCGCAGGACACGAATCGGCTCGCCGCCATGATAAAACGCCGACGCGAGCCTCGGATAACCACTCTCCAACTCCGCGCCGAGCCGCTCAACTTCGGCGCGCGTCGGCAGAAACACGGCCACTCCGCGCCGGCCCGCGATCAGGCGACGCATGGTGCGATCATTGAGATACTGCGCCGGCTGTTCGGCGAGCACGACAACCTTCGCCTTGAGTGCCGGGTCGAATGCGCTGGTTTCGAGCACTTCGTCGCTGCCGAGATACTGCCGGTAGATCGCCGGATCGACGGTGGCCGAGAGCCAGATGAAGCGGCAGCCGCTGCGCTTCCCCAGCGCGAGACAGAGTTCCAATTCCGCCGATGTCTGATGGATCTCATCGACGACGATCGTGTCTCGTTGGGTGATCAGCGCATCCGAAAGCCAGCGACGGGCGATGCCAGTGGTGACGATGACGACATTCCAACCGGGGGTGTCCGGCGTGGCTTCGCGTTCGCGATTGACGACTCCGACAATCAACGGTTCGGCGAGGACCTCCTCCGCGATGACCCGGATGCCGAGCGTCTTCCCGGTGCCGGTGCCGGCAACGATTCCGAATGCCTTGCCTTCCCGGCTCCAGCTGCGGAGCTCGCCCCCGTGCTCGCGTTCCAGGAGGGTGTCGACGTGCGTGTGCATGGCGAGTTCGATGGTTTCGCAGGCAGCACGAGTCGGCGCAATGACGATGATGCGGCCCCTCGGATGCGGCGCCTGCCGATAAGCATCGATATCGGGCGGGAGCAGGTGATCGCGCGTCGGTTGCACTCAGGGAAGTTACCGCCTCTATATTGCGCCGCGATCCATCGGATTTCGGAGGAGCAATGCGGGGCAAGGTCTGCCTGGTGACGGGCGCGAGTCACGGGATCGGTCGCGCAGTGGCCGAAGGGCTCGCACGTCAGGGTGCAACGGTGGTGCTCGCGTGCCGCGACCGCGAGCGAGGCGAGCGCGCTCGCGCCGAGATCGTCGCCGCTACCGGAAATCAGCAGCTCGACGTGCTGGTCGCCGACCTCTCGGTGCAGGCACAAGTGAAGCAGCTCGTGGTCGAGATTCAGGCCAGGTATCCGCGACTCGACGTGCTGATCAACAACGCCGGTGCCTTCTTTTCCCACCGTACCACCACGGTGGATGACATCGAGGCGACGTTCGCCATCAATCATCTCGCCTGCTTCATCCTCGTCAACGGTCTCGCGGACCTCCTCAAGGCGAGCGCGCCGGCTCGCGTGGTGATCGTGGCATCGGAAGCCCATCAGCGGGTTTCCGATCCGGAAGACTGGGTCAGCGTCAAGGGATACAATGGGCGCACGGCCTACAATCGCTCCAAACTCGCCAACGTGATCTTCGGATACGACATGGCGCATCGGCTGGAAGGAAGCGGCGTCACCGTCAACTCGTGCCACCCCGGTGTGGTGGACACCCCGGTGCTGCGCGGCATGTACGACCGGTGGTGGACGCGCTGGCTCTGGCCGATGGTGCGCCGCTTCACGATTACTCCGGAAGCCGGGGCAAAGGCTGTCCTCTACCTGGCGACGTCACCGGACGTAGAGGGCGTCACCGGCAAGTACTTCAAGGAAGAGCGCCCGGCCGCATCCTCGTTGATCTCGCACGACGCGGTGATCGGGGCGCGGCTCTGGAATCTCTCGTTGCGCTTGACCGGCGAACTCCCGCCGATCACGATCACCGGCGAGATCATCGCGCATCAGTAAGGACAACAACGGCACGAGGGCCGGCAAGTTGTTGCCGGCCCCCGCGTCGCGTACCGCGCCGTCACGAGCTAGTGACCGTGACCGCCGCCGCGGTTTCCACCCTGGTGACCCCGACCGCCGCCACGCGACTGCGGCGTCGCATGCTGCTGGCCGCCATTGCCGCGAGGCTGGCCTTGAAACCGTCCGTCGCGCGGAGCGGGAGTGAATTCGCGGCCACCGCGGTTCACCTCCGGCCGGCGCTGGAAATCTCTTCCGTCGCGGAACGGCTCCGAACGAAATCCCCGTTCGTCGCGGACCATCGGCCGGGGCCGGACGTCGCGGCCGAATCCGTTACCGAAACGCACGCCGCCACCACGGAAGTCACGCCGCCAGATCTCGAACCGCCGATCACGCGGCGGCAGGAAGAACTGGTTGCGGAAGCTGTACACCAGCACCGGCTCAGCATACGACGCGATCGGGTAGTCGTAGTAATACCCGTCGTAGTAATAGAGCGTCGTCGGTGCCCAATCGTCGTAGTACGAGTCCCAGGCGCCGAAGAACGACGGATCATACTCGCGGACAACCACCTGGCGGCGCGGCGCACCATAAACAATCGGCGCGCGGCGCCCAATCGGAATATCGACGTGCACGCGGGCGGAGACCTGCCCGCTCGCCGGCACGGCAACCAGCGCGGCGAGAACCGGGACAGCGCCCATCAATGAGATTCGCATGGCAACCTCCAGAACAGAGAAAGAGACACCGGTTCAGGGAGCGACCTTCGTGCCAATCGCTAAAGCATTATGCAGTAATGTTTTAGGTGCCATCGAGCCAGCGCGGGGTGTACTCGGAGAAGGACACCGGTGCCGCGCCGATGGATAACGAGAAAGCAGCTGACATCACGCTCCGATCGGCGTGCTAACTTCTGGCTCTTCGTGAACGACCACCGGGGCGGCGATGGGCAGCTTTCGTGTCAGCGTCAGCAAGGATTACCTCGGGTTCGCCGCCGCTCATTTTCTCACCTTCCGCGGTCACGCCTGCGAATCGCTTCACGGACACAACTACCGCGTCTCGGTCGTGATCGAGGGCCCGATCGAACCGGAGTGCTGCTTCGTGGTGGACTTCGCGGTGCTCAAGGGAATCCTTCGCCGACAGGTGGACCAGCTCGATCATCGCGTGCTCCTGCCCACGAACAATCCCAAGCTGGCGTATCGCCAGCATGAGGATTTCACCCTGGTCGACTACCTGGGCGGTTCCCGGTACCAGTTCCCCACCAGCGATTGCGTGATGGTGCCGGTCACCAACACGACCGCCGAGATGCTGGCACAGTGGCTCGGAGGGCTGGTGCGGCGGGAGCTCGCGGCTACCGGCGTGATGGTGGACGCCCTCGAGATCGAAGTCGAGGAATCTGCAGGCCAGTCCGCAACCTATTGCGAGCGCCGCGAACGCGAGCACTCGCCGTCTGAGAGCTGAACCATGAAATCAAACGAACCAGTCTATGACGCCAGCAAGATCCAGCCGAAACTGGCGGCACTACAGGGATGGAATTTTCGCGACGGCTGGTTGCACCGGCAGTTCAAGACCGACGGCTGGCGCAGCACGATGTTGCTCGTCAACGCCGTGGCCTTCGTCGCCGAGGCCGCGAACCATCATCCCGACCTGGAAGTGAGCTGGGGCAGCGTAAGCATTCGCCTGCAGACGCATTCGGCCGGCGGCGTGACGGACAAGGATCTGCAACTGGCGGCGCGGATCGAGGAAACAGTGACCTGGCGGCCAACCGGCGGATTTCCCGGCCTCGAAGGGCAATCGAGCGGGTGGATCAAGAGCTGAAGCCTGTCCGGGCGGCAACTGACGACAGCACCGTCGTCATCGAACTCGAGCCGCAGGACCCGGTCACGGCATTGGCGCGCTTCACCGATTTCCCGGAAGTGTGCCTGCTGCACAGCGCGTCACCCGACCATCCCGCCAGCCGTTACAGCTTTCTCGCCGCCGACCCCGTCGTCGCGATCACCGGCGTCGCGGAAGAGTGGATCGCAATTCGCGACCGCATCCGGGCCACGATCCGGTGGCACGCGCTCCCTTTCCCCGATCTTCCGCCATTTCAGGGCGGCTGGATCGGATGGTTTGGATATGAACTCGGCGTGGCATTCGACAACATGGCGCGACATGGCAACCAACCGTCATCACTGCCGGATGTCGCCCTGGGATTGCATGACTGGGTCGTGGCGTGGGATCACGCTGCGAATCGCTGCTGGCTGATCAGCACCGGTTCCGATACGGCCGGCGTGCGACAGCGATCACGAGCAGAGCGCCGGGCGCGATCAGTGCTGGAGTGCTGGAACGGCGCTCCGGCGGTGGTGCCGGCTCGTCCGCACGGTGATGCATCGGCCGTCTCTGCCGACTTTACCGCTGCGACATACCAGAACCGGGTCGAGACCGCGATCGAGTACGTGCTCGCCGGCGACATCTTCCAGGTCAACCTCTCGCAGCGATTTGTCGTGCCGTACGCAGGATCGGCGCTGGAGTTGTATCGCGCGCTTTGCCGGCGGTCGGCGGCGCCGATGGCGGCGTTCGTCCAGGCTGGCGGCGTCCAGGTGATCAGCGCCTCGCCCGAACGCTTCGTGCGTCTCGATCCGCGCACGCGCGAAGTCGATACCTGTCCGATCAAGGGAACCCGGCCTCGCCATTCCGACCCGCACATCGATGCGGGCTGGGCGCAAGAATTGTTGGACAGCGACAAGGATCGCGCCGAGAACGTGATGATCGTTGACCTGCTGCGCAACGATCTCGCCCGCGTCTGCAAGCCGGGCACCATCCGGGTGCCGCGTCTCAATCAGCTCGAATCACATCCCACGGTACATCACCTGGTGTCGACGGTCAGCGGCACCCTTCGAGAAGAGTGCGACGCACTCGACCTCCTGGCGGCAACATTTCCGGGAGGCTCGATCACCGGCGCACCCAAGCTTCGGGCGATGTCGATCATCCGTGAGCTCGAACCGGTAGCGCGGGGGGTCTATTCGGGGTCAGTCGGATGGATCGGACTCGACGGTGGCTTCGATTCGAGCATCGCCATTCGTACCATCACGCTGCACCACGGGATCGCGACGTGTCATGCCGGCGGTGGCATCACAGCGGACTCGGAGCCGGCAGCAGAATACTCCGAAACCCTCGACAAAGCGCGGGCGCTGGTCTCCGCCCTTTCCGGTGACTGGTGATCCTGCTTCTCGATCACGACGACTCCTTCGTCCACACGCTGGCGAGCTACGTCGAAGAACTCGGCGAGCACACTCGTGTCGTCCGCGCGAACACGATTTGCGCCGACAGCATCGCTGCGATGGCGCCGACTCACATCATCCTTTCGCCGGGCCCGGGCACTCCGGCTGACTGCGCTCTCGCGATCGAAGTAATTCGCCGCTTCGGCCCGCGCCTGCCGATTCTCGGCGTCTGTCTCGGCCATCAGTGCATCGCCGCGACATACGGCGCAGTGATCGCACGGACACCGCACCGCCGGCACGGGGCGTCGTCAGTGATCGAGCACGACGGCCGCGGCGCTTTCGAGGGACTTCCGCCAGGGTTCAGGGCAGCTCGCTATCACTCACTCGCGGTGGTGGCCAGCACTCTTCCGAGTGAGCTGATCCTGACGGCCCAAGCAGACGATGGTGACGTCATGGGCGTGCGCCACTGTGAATACCCGGTCGAAGGAATTCAGTTTCATCCCGAATCGGTACTCACGGAGTGCGGGCATCAGCTGCTCGGGAACTTCGTCGCGCAGCGTGCGCGGGTGAGCCACACCGTAAAGGCGCGACAGCTGGTGCATTGACGCGATCGTGGCCGATTATGCTTCAACCATGCGACCCACGCTGCATGCGTTAACCTGCTGCCTCGCCTCGGCGACCATGATCCTGATGGCAACGCAGCCCGCCGCGGCACAGCACCCCAGACGACACCGCGGCGGCCCCAAGGCGACTCACACCGACGGCACGACACCAACGCGAGCGATACCGGTACCTGATTTTCCGGTCTATCCCGCGCTACCTGGAGCGATTCTTCCGACGTCACTGATCGTCGCGTATTACGGCAATCCCCTCTCCACCGGTATGGGCGTACTGGGAGCGCTGCCTCCAAAGGAGATGCTTGCACAACTCGCCGCCACTGCGGGGCGCTGGACTCGCGCCGATTCCGCGCACCCGGCGCGCCCCGCGCTGCAACTGATCGCCACCGTGGCGCAGGGCCACAAGGGTCCAGATGGTCTCTATCGGGTGCAACATTCCGATTCGTTGATCGCCAAAGTGGCTGCGTGGGCGGAGGAGCGGAACTGGCTGTTGATTCTCGATGTCCAGGTGGGATGGAGCACGGTGCCGGCCGAGTTGCCGCGCCTCACAACCTGGCTCAAGAAACCATGGGTGCACCTGGCGCTTGATCCGGAATTCGCGATGTACGCTGGCCGGATCCCGTCGAAGAAGATGGGCACGCTCGACGCCCGCGACGTCAATTACGCCATCGACTTCCTCGCCAGAATCGTCGAGGAAAATCATTTGCCGCCCAAAGTGCTGGTGATACATCGATTCACCGAGGACATGCTGACCAACTTCCGGCAGATCAAGCACGACCCTCACGTTCAAGTGGTGATCGACATGGACGGCAACGGAACACCTTCAGGGAAGACGCGCATCTATGACCTGATCGTGATGCGCCACCCGGTGCAGTACACCGGATTCAAGCTTTTCTATCACCTCGACCATCCGATGATGTCACTCGCGGAGATACTCGCGCTGCGTCCCTCGCCACTGTATATCCAGTATCAATGACAGAGTTACGGTGGGGCCTTGCCTTCTTGCTACTGTCCGCGGGAGCGGTGCCGTTGCACCGCGCCGTGGCGCAGTCCGCGGGTGCTGACACCGACAGCGTGGCGGCGCGCGCCGCACGCGGCCGCATCCTCTTCCAGGGGAAAGGCCTTTGTTTTTCCTGCCACGGCAAGGACGGCGAAGGCCTCCTCGGCCCGACCACCAAATTGGCGGGGAGACCGTTGGTGCACGCCAAACCGACCCTGGCGTCGATTGCCGCCTTGATCACATCGGGGGTCGATGGTGCCCACTCGACCAGCGGTCAGGTAATGCCACCGAAAGGCGGCTCCCGAATGAGCGATTCGGAGATTCTGGCGGTGGCCCAGTACGTCCTGCAGCTACAGGCAGGTAAGAAGCCGGAATGACTGCGAGAAGTCGCAATTGCAACTTCTAGCGACAAGTAATTGATTTACAAGCGCTTACAGATCACAAATCAAACCCAAGCGACGCCCCGTCGATAATACGGTCCGATCTGGTCCCAGCGAGGCTTGGCGGCTAGATTGTGCGCGCCGGTTGCTCGACCGGCTTCCGATCCCCGTTCGCGAGGAGTCGCGCCTGGATCTACCTACGACCCACTGCATCCCCCTTAGTTGGTTGGCTGAACACGGCGGCCCCGCGCTGCGCTACCGCACCATGGCCGAGTTGGCACCGGCCGGTGCGTTTGACACTGCCAAGGTGGCGGACGCGCTCCGTGCCCTGATTCTCTCGCCCGAGGTGTCGGCAGTAACGACCCGGCAGGCTGATGACGGTCTCTGGGGTGGGAACTTCCTGGCCTTCCAGCCATCCGAGCGCGATGACATCGATGAACCCGGCACTGTCGCGCAGTATCGCCGCCTGGTCCAGCTTGGCGTTCCGAACACCACGCGTCCGTTCCGGCTTGCCGATCGCGTGTTATATCGCACGCTCTCGCGGGATGACGATCCACTGCTGCTCGGGGAATTTGCCGAGGCTGCCGAGGAGGAGCCTCGCTTCACCGAGACGTTCCGGAACCTGATTCGCGAAGGGGCGTCAGCCGCGCTCGCCGAGGCGGGTCACGATGCCGACCCACGCTTGCGCGGGGCGGCGCACAAGATCGTAAGCGCGATGTCGGCGTTTCTGCGTTCCCCGCTGGCAGAAGATCCGTTCATCAAGAAGGGCGGCGGCTATCAGCTGCATCCCGACGCGACACCGCCGACGTGGTGGTCGGTCGCGATGCTGTCGGCGATGCCTTCGTTGCAGCGTGAACGCGCCGGTTTCCTCGAGCGCCTGGGCCAGTACCTCGCGCAACCCGCTCCGGACCGTTCGTACATGGCAGCGATCGGCAGCCATACGCTCAAGCCGCTCTACGTCCTGCTCGGCGATCCGATCGAGCTTGACGCGAAGGCGAAGGGACTGCCCAAGGACATTCCACTCGCATTGCATTACGTGGAGTTGCTGGCGGGAATCGGCGCGAGCCAGTTGACTGCGGCGCCGAATGCGTCGCGCGGGTTCGCGCGCCTGCTCGACGATCTGGATTCAGCCGGGATCTGGCATCCGAAGAACCTGCGCTCCCAGCCGAAAGCCAACACCGCGTTGACGCATCACTGCTGGCCGCTGGCGCCGGACGATGGCGAACTCGCGTCGCGCCAGGCCGACATCACCTTCCGCCTGGCGGTCATCGCCAAGCGTCTCGGCTGGCAGCTCGAGTATTCGTGAGATGGCGGGCGCCATCAACCTTACGCCGTTCGGTTTCACGCCAACCGAAAGCCTGATCTACGAGGTGCTGCTGAAAGGCGGCCCCGGAACCGGCTATACCATTGCCCGGGCGGCCGGTCTTGCGCGAGCCAATGTGTACGCGGCACTCGAGGGGCTGGTCTCCAAGGGCGCCGCGCGCGTCGCTCAGGGCCGGCCGAAACACTACCGGCCGGAGCCGCCCAGCACGTTACTGGCACGCCTGAGCGATCGGCAGGGAGAGGCGATCGAGCAGTTGAGCACGGCGCTCGGCGCTCTCGCGGCACCGGACACGCCGACACTGGTTGAACTGTTGTCGTCCCGCGGAGCGGTGCAATTGATGGGTCATGAAATCGCGCGTGCCGAGCAGAGCGTGGAACTCGTCGCACCGGCGGATGGATGCATGGCGCTGGCGCCGCAGCTGCGACGTGCCGCGACCGCGGGGGTGCGCCTCGATGTCGCGTCCACCGGTGCGGTGCCGCTCGGCGCTGTGCCGGTCGCCACCATTCCCGCCCCGGACTGGCCTGGCGATCCGGTCCTCCTGGTGGTCGATGCCCGTGCGGCCCTGATCGGCAGTCGTGAGGGTGATCGTTTCGCAGGTCACTGGGGGAGCGGTGCCGCGTTTGTCGCCGCCGCGCGCCACGCCTGCGCCGCATTGCGGGGTGGCGTCTGACATCCGAATCGCCGCGAACCGACGAAGCGTTTGCCGAACTGCAGCGCGACTACCTGCGCGATGCGCCGGAACGACTCGCAGAGTTGCGCAAGGACCTGGCCGCATTCCGCGCCGGTGAACCCGACGCGCTCGCATCATTGCGCCAGCGATTTCACCGCCTGGCCGGATCCGGCGGGTCGTACGGCTTTCCGGGCGTCACCGAAGTATCGCGCCGGATGGAACAGCGGATCATGTCAGATCCGCCGCCGGCGCTGCAGGACGCCGATCTCTTCGAGCAGGCGATCAAGGATCTGCGAGTGGCGTTCGACACCGCCGCGACCTCCCTGGACATGCCGACCGTGCTCGGACGGCTCCCCGGTTTCGCGTATCGCGCGCTGGTGGTGATGCGTCCCACCGCGGTGCGACAGGGCATCGCTGATGCGCTGCAGAAGGTCGGATTCGAACTCGAGTTGCATGATGGCGACGTCGATCCGTGGGATATTCCACCATCGCGGCGTCCCGATCTCGTCGTGATCGGGACGGACATCGGCGATGAGGCGCTCGTGCTGGCGCGTTACTGGGCTGCGGCAACTCCGGATCGGCCGCGGGCGGTGGTGCTGGCGGATCCGGCCGAACACTTCGATCGATTGCGCTCCGCGGCGGCGGGACTGGATGCGGTGTTCGGACCGTCCGGCCTGCCGGACGAACTGGCACAGTATGCTCGCAGCCTGGCCCGGATCGGTGCGCCGCCGCCCAACGTGATCGTGGTGGAAGATGATCCGGCGCAAGCGCAACTGATGTCGGTCTGGCTCGGTCAGCTCAACGCGCGGGTGACGTTGTGCCACACGGCGCAGCAGGCGAGCGAAACGTTGATGCGGGAGTTTCCCGATCTCGTACTGCTGGACGTCGATCTGCCCGACGTCGACGGGTATGCCATCGCCCGCCTGATCCGCCAGGACCATCGCCTGGCACTGGTGCCGATCGTCTTCCTGACGGCGCGCAGGACGCTGGCCGATGAAATGGAAGGCCTTCGCGCAGGCGGCGATGATTTCCTCGCCAAGCCGGTCGAACGCAGCCATCTGCTTCAGGTCGTCCTGACACGCGCCGAACGCGGGCGACGCATTCGCGAGCTCGTCCACCGCGACGGACTCACCGGCGTCCTGAACCACGCGACGCTGATGGCGGAGCTCGAGCACGCCATCGCCTTCTCGGCGCGGCATGCCGAACCGCTCTGCTTCCTGATGCTGGATCTCGATCACTTCAAGCGAATCAACGACACCTTTGGTCACCTGACCGGCGACCAGGTCCTGATGCACGTCGCCGGAGTGTTCCGGCGGGCGATCCGCAGTTCGGACCTGCTCGGGCGCTACGGCGGCGAGGAATTCGGCATCATTCTCCGCCGCTGCCCGCCCGAGAACGGAAGGATCATCGCCGACAAGCTCCGCGAGGCGCTGGTCGCCGACCCGCTCACATTGCGTGACGGATCGGTGGTGAAACCGCATGTCAGTGTCGGTGTCGCCACGTTCGCCGGCGGCGCCGATGCCGCGGCCACCGATGTCACGTCGGCCGCGGATCGCGCGCTTTATGCCGCGAAAGCAGGTGGTCGTAACCGCACGGAAATGGCATAGAACAACAGAGAGAAGAGGGAATGGAAAAGAGAAAAGGCGTCAGGGGGTTGGTCCTGACGCCTTCTCCGTTGCTTCCCGGAAAATCCGGCTAGTGCGGGAAAGTCGTCGACAACGCCACGACGTCCCGCGGGTTTTCGTCGCCGAAGATCAGCTTCCCTTCCGAGTAGCGGGCGTTCCGCAGAGCCAGTGCGAGAACTTCGCCGAGTTCCTCGACCGGGTGCACTTCAATCCGCTTGCGCGCCTCGGGCGGCAGATCGTCGAGATCGGGCTCGTTCTGCTTCGGAATGATGATCCGGGTGATCCCGGCGCGGAGGGCTCCGAGCAGCTTCTCCTTCACACCGCCAATCGGTAGCACGCGACCGCGCAGCGTCACTTCGCCGGTCATCGCGATATCGTGGCGCACTTCCCGGCCGGAGAGCGCCGAAACGAGTGCCGTTGACATCGTGATTCCCGCGCTGGGACCATCCTTTGGAATCGCACCGGCCGGCACGTGGATATGCACGTCGCGGTCGAACATCTCGTCCTTGATGTGCAAGGCCGCGGCGTGCGAGCGGGCGTATGTCCACGCGGCGCGCGCAGATTCCTTCATCACATCGCCGAGCTGACCGGTCAGCACGAGTTCACCCTTGCCACGCATGGTGGTCGCCTCGACGAACATGATGTCGCCGCCCATCGGGGTGTAGTACATCCCGGTGGCGAGCCCGACCTGATCGGATCCGGTTTTTTCCTCGGGATGCAGCTTGGGCCGACCGAGGAATTCGCGCACCAGCGCAGGTGTCACCTCGACACGCGCGGCGTCACCGCCGGCGATCCGGCGAGCCACCTTGCGCGCGACCTTGCCAATCTCGCGCTCGAGTTGCCTGACACCCGCTTCCCGGGTGTAGCGCTGCACCAGTTCGAGCAGCGCTGGACCGGTGAACCCGATCTGGTCGGACGTCAGCGCGTTCTCCTCCAGCTGCCGTGGCACCAGGTACTTCTCGGCGATGGCGACCTTCTCCACTTCGATGTAGCCCGAGAAGTCCACGATCTCCATCCGGTCGAGCAACGGACCGGGAATGTTCTGCAGCAGGTTCGCCGTCGCGATGAAGAGCACCTCGCTGAGATCGAACGGGATCCCGAGGTAATGATCGGTAAACGAATCGTTCTGGGCCGGGTCGAGCACTTCGAGCAGCGCGGAGGCCGGGTCGCCCTGGAACGAGACGCCGAGCTTGTCGACCTCGTCCAGCAGGAAGACCGGGTTCTTGGTCCCTGCCTGCTTCATCCCCATGATGATGCGGCCCGGCATGGCGCCGACGTAGGTCCGGCGATGGCCACGAATGTCGGCTTCGTCCCGCGCGCCGCCCAGGGAAATCCGGACGTATTTCCGTCCCATCGCCCGCGCGATGCTGCGCGCGACGGAGGTCTTGCCGACGCCGGGAGGTCCGACAAAGAGCAGGATCGGTGAATGCTTGCGCGCCTCGGTCGCGTCCTCAACGGCGGGCGGCGGGACCTCTGCCGCGCCGGGAACGCCGCCCGATTGCGGAACCTCGCCGGAGGCCTGGGAAACCGGCGTTCCGGTTTTCTGGACACCGGTGTCCTTTTCCTGACGCATGCGCATGGCCCGTACCGCCAGGAATTCGAGCACCCGGTCCTTCACATCTCCCAGGGCGTAGTGATCCTGATCGAGGATCTTGGCGGCCTCGACCATGTCGAGCCGCTCCTCGGTCCGGTTGCTCCAGGGCAGCTCGGCCACGTGCTCGAGATACGTGCGAATGACCTGCGCTTCCATCGACTCGCGGCCCGCGCGACGCAGTCTCCCCAACTCACGGTCTACTTCCTTGCGGGCTTCCGGCGGCAACTCGAGCTTCATGATCCGCTGTTCGAGTTCGTCCATCTCGCCGGCTTCGTCCTCATCACCCAGCTCGCGACGGATGGTCTTGAGCTGCTCGCGGAGATAGACCTCGCGCTGACGCTCGCCGAGCTCCTCCTGAACCTGATTCTTGATGTCTTCCTGCGCGTCGAGCACGGCGATCTGTCGTTGCACGTGCACCAGGACACGGCGCAGTCGATCGTCGACCGCGAGGGTCTCCAGCAGCTCCTGCCGCTGCGCCGTGTCGAGGTCGAGATATCCCGCGACTAGGTCAGAAAACCGCCCTGGATCATCGATTCCGTTGAGTACCTGCTGCACGACCTCCTCGGGGAGGCCGGATTTCTGGCCGAGTTCCGCCGAGCGGGCGCGCAGTTCCTTGTGAAGCGCCACGAACGACGGATCGCTGATGTTGATCGGCGGCAGGTCATCGAGCGAACGCACCACGGAAACCAGGTGGCCATGTTCCTCGGTGACGTGCAGCGCCATGGCGCGGCGTTCGCCGTGCAGCAGGAGCTGCATGCCGGACATGCCGCGCTGCAGCTGTCCGATTCGCGCGATGGTGCCCACGGTATGAAGGCCTTCCGGCGTCACCCCTTCGATATTCTCGCGCTGAGCGACGGCGAAGACGAGCTTGTCGGGCGTGGCCAAGGCGGCTTCAATCGCCTTGATGGTCATCGGGCGCCCGGCCCCGATCGGGGCGGTGACGCCGGGAAAGAGTACGACATCCCGCAGTGGCAACACGGGAAGGGTCAGACGATCAGTGGTGGTCATCGCATTTTCCTCCTGCCGCCCGGGAGCTTCGGCGGGGGTGCCGGATGCACCCAGGGCGGTTGGGTCATCCACCAGTCGGGCATCAGCCGTGCCAACCAGAAGGGATTCTCAACTGCCCCGTTGGCGCAAGGGAGACGTTACTCTCGCGCCAGAGGGGCACGAAGCGCGTTACAGGTGTTTCAAACCTGTCGCGACGGCAGGCGTGTCTGGCACGTTGCTCGCCCCTGCATCTCGGTGCAGATTCAAGGGTTAGTCATTCCGCTGCCGCCCCGATTCAGGATCCGAATGACCGATCCGTCACACAACTCGTTGCCCGGACTCCTCAAGGAGGCGCTCGGCGACGCCTATACGATCGAGGGTGAGATCGGGCGCGGCGGGATGGGGGTCGTGTACCGGGCTCGCGACGAGCGGTTGCAGCGCCGCGTGGCGATCAAGGTCCTGCCACCGGAGCTGGCCTTCTCGTCGGAGATCCGGCAGCGTTTCACCCGCGAAGCGCAGACGGCCGCGCGGCTGTCCCACCCGCACATTGTCCCGATCCACGATGTCGGCGAAGGCCAGGGCATCGTGTATTTCGTGATGGGGCTGATCGAGGGGGAATCGCTCGCCGCGCGAATCCGTCGCCGCGGCAGGGTGCCGGCTGAAGACACGCGACGGATCATCCGGGAAACGTCCGACGCTCTCTCGGCCGCCCATGCGCTGTCCGTGATCCACCGCGACATCAAGCCCGACAACATCCTGCTCGAAGGGACTCGCGGGCGCGTGGTGGTGACGGACTTCGGTATCGCCAAGGCGATGTCGGCGACGAGCGGCGCCACGCTCACCAGCGCCGGAATGGCGATCGGCACGCCCTCGTACATGTCGCCGGAACAGGCGGCGGGCGAGCGTGACATCGATGGACGCAGCGACCTCTATTCGGTCGGCATCGTCGCCTACCAGATGCTGTCCGGTGAACTGCCATTCAACGCCCCGACGGTCGCCGGGATCCTGATGAAGCAGATCACGGAGACCGCTCCGCTACTGCACGAGAAATTCCCGGACGTGCCGGAGGACCTGTCGCTGGCGGTGGCGCGGTGCCTGGAAAAGGATCCGGCCAACCGCTGGCCGTCCGCTGAAGGATTGCGCCGGGCGCTCGAGAGCCGGAACGTGGCGGGATATCGTCCGACCGGATTGGGATGGAAGGCGCAAACGCGCGAGGCGGCGGCGGCGCGCCCGTTACCCACGCGCGGCAACCGTCCGCCGTTCGACCGTGCCGCTCCGCGAACCACGCGTCCGGGAGTGGGACCGCGCGCCCCAGGGAAGCTGGCGCCGCGAGATGGAGGGTACGCGTCGCGCGCCGAGGCGCGTGCAGCGGAGAAGCAGACGCGGCGGGATCGGAAGCAGGCGCTACGCGACGCGAAAGACGGCCCGCTCCCCAATACGGGTGAGCCGCAGGTCGTGGTGCGCGCCCGGCGCGAATTTGCCAAGTGGGCCACGGTGAACGGCGGGCTCTTCCTGATCAACATGACGTTCGCCGGTGGACCGCACAATCCGTGGTTCCTGATCCCGGCGGCGGCGATGGGGATGGGCCTGCTGAAGCGGTACTCGGAGCTCTGGCAGGCGGGATATTCCTGGCGCGATGTATTGCACCGCCCGGATGCGCCCGACGCGATCGGCTCCGGCGAGAAGCGGATGCGGATCAAAGGGATCAAGCAGATCGCCGAGCCGCGCGCGGCGGAATTCGGGGCGTACCAGGAGCGCATGCAGCAGGTGTACAAGGATCGCGGCGTGATCCTTTCGCTGATGAGCAAACTGAGTCCGGCGGACAAGGAGATGCTGCCGGACATCGTCGAGACCACCGAGGGTCTCTACGCGCGCGCGGCGCAGCTCGCCGAGACGCTCAACTCGATGGAAGGGCTGGGGATCGACGACACGCCACGCATCGAGTTGCGGCTCGCTGACCTGCGTCAGCGTCCCGCCGGCGAGGAACGCGACCGCCAGATCTCCCTGCTCGAGCAGCAGCTGGTGCGGTGCCGCGAGCTGAACGGCCAGCGGACGCAATTTGCCGACCGGTTCGAGAGCTGCGTGCTGGCGATGCAGAACGTCCGGCTGGACCTGATGCGACTCAAGCAGAGCGGTGTCGGTGCGGTGCTCAACGGGCTCACGATGGCGACGCAGCAGGCGCGCGCGCTGAGTCGCGACGTGGACAATGCGATCGGGGCGGCGGCGGAGGTCAAGGCGCTGTAAGCAGGCGCGCCGTGTGATCGTCGTTCACGGGATGGAACACCAACTTGCGAGCGGCTTGCGGATCGACCGCTACTCAGCCCGCAGGGCGATCAGCGGATCCACGCGGGCCGCTCGCCGCGCCGGCAGCGCACTTGCCGCGAGAGCAACTCCCAGCAATAGCACGCCAGCACCAATCACGAAGAAGCGATTATCTCCCGCGAGCCCGTACAGCTCGGCGGCGATCAGCCGGCCACCGGCGAACGCGAGCGGAGCACCGACCACGACGCCGGCGGTCACGAGGATCAGCGCCTGCCTGAGCACCATCCAGACGACACTCGGCCGACTGGCACCAAGCGCCATCCGCACACCGATCTCGCGGATCCGCTGCGCTACCCGGTAGCACACCACTCCGTACAGTCCGATGGCGGCGAGGATCAACGCCACCGCACCGAAGAGCGTCGCCAATTGCGCGGTGAGTGTCTCGCGGTTGAGTGCAGCATCGAGCGAGGCTTCGATCGTTTCCGGGCCGTACACGTTCAGGCCGGGCGCCACGTCTACGACTGCGTTCCGGAGCGGCCCCGGCATCGCGCCGTCATCACCGATCGTGCGCACGGCGAGTGTCAGCACCGGCGTCCCGCCGGATTGGGAGAGCGGCACGTAGATCATCGGCGGTGGCGGCTGCCGCACGTCGGTAAAGCGCGCGTCGCCCACCACGCCAACGACCTGCAGGAGCGTCGTGTCGGCCCGGTCAATGGATCGGATCGTCATCCCGAGCGGGTTTCGGTCGCGAATGTACTGGTGAACGAACGCTTCATTGACGATCGCGACCTGTTGCCCGGTCGCCCTGTCATCCGTGGAGAAGTCACGCCCATGGCGCAGAGCAATGCCGAGCGTGCGGAAGAATCCCGGTGTCACCGGGTCGAACCAGCCCTCCATGCGCTCGTCCCGACTCGGCGTGTAGCCTTCGACCGTGATGTCCCGACCGTCCCGGCGTCCGCCAAACCCGGGCACTGCGAGGGCGAGGGCCGCGGATCGCACGCCCGGGACCTGACCGGCGCGCATCAACAGGCGGTCGGCGAACGGCAGGATGCCTTGGCTCTCGTAGGACGTTCCGCGCGCGTCGAACTCGGCGCTCACAATGCGCTCGCTGGCGAACCCTCCGTTTACGGTGCGCAGGTTACGGAGGGTCGCAACGAACAGCCCGGCCGCGTTCACGAGCAACAGTGCGATCGCGACCTGGGCGACGACAACACTCCGGTCGAGCCATCCGGCCCGGCGGCTGTTGGAGTGTCCTTCCCCC
>JBOHRY010000361.1:0-4264 GCA_050732955.1 Gemmatimonadales bacterium
GGTCCTCGTCGTGCATCGAGCCAAGAATCCAGACGCCGGGGTTGTCCATGGTGACGACGGCATCGATCCGCTCGGCCGTTCCGAGCGCCAGCGCCGGGACCTTGCGCGGAGTCGGCACCGGATTCCCGTCGAGCGCTACCACCTCGAACTGGTGGCCGGGAAGCGCCAACTGCAGGTTTTCCGTGGCGCTGGCGTTGACGATCCGGAACATCACCCGCTCGCCACGCTTGACCCGGATCGGCTCACCGCGGCCAAGTGGATGGCCATTGATCGTGAACGAGCGGTAGATGACTTCGTAGCCATTCGGACGCGGATCGGGAGGCGACGCCGGTGGGACCGTGCCGTGCTTCCAGGTCACCGTGTCGCGGTCTACCTCGCCGGCTTCTTCTCCGCCACTGGACAGCAGCGGATCCCATTCATGGGTCACGAGGAAGACTTCGCGGTCGTAGCGCCCGGGTTCCCGGCGCGGTTCGATGTACACCGGAGCAAACTGGCCGGTATACAGTCCGCGGGTGAGATCCGGTCCGCCCCGAACGTGGGTGTGAACCCAGCGAGTGCCGGGAAGATCAGGTACCAACGTGTACCGGCGCGTGGCATGTGGCTCGAGGAGCGGCGTGCCTTCTTCCGCCGCGCCGTCGATGTCGGCAGGAATGCGGAAGCCGTGCCAATGCACCAGCTCGGGTGTATCAGTGTCGTTGATGAGTTCGACCGATACCGGGCGGCCCTCGTGCATCCGGATCAAAGGGCCAGGCACTGCACCGTTGTAGCCGACCGTGTGAATGATGTGGTCGGGAGCGATTTCCACGCTGACCGGCGCGATGCGGAGCGTAACGTCGGGGGGTGGCTGCCAGAACGGCCTGTTATCGGCGTGAAGCCAGGTGCCCGCCGCCGCCGCGGCGCCGGCCTGGATGAATTCCCTGCGGCTCGGATTCACGGAATCGGGACCTCCGCGAGCAATGACGAACTCCGGCCCCGGTCGAACACCAGCGAAGCACAACGATGTGCGATTTCCGCTCAGTGGCCGAACAGCCGCAGGATGTCGTTCTTGAACGCGATCACCATCAGCAATGCGACCAGCGCCAGGCCGAGCATCGAGAACGCCTCACGGAGGCGAACCGGCAGCGGACGTCGAATCACGCCCTCGATCAGCAGGAAGAGGAAGGCGCCGCCGTCGAGCACCGGGATCGGCAGCAGGTTGACGATGGCAAGGTTCACCGAGATGAGTCCGATGAACGCCAGCAGCGGCTCGATCCCGGCGCGGGCTTCCTGTGCAGCCATCTGCCCGATGAGGATCGGGCCGCCCACGTTCTTGGTCGCCACCTGTCCATCGAGCAACCCACGCAGCGTGCGGAAGATGAGTCCACCCGCTGACAACGTGGCGTCGGCCCCCGCCTTGATCCCGCCAAGGAACCCCAACGGCTGGGTCAGGTACCGCGGCCGCGATCCGACGCCGATCTTCCCCACCATCGGCGTCGTCGTGTCGCCGGTCACGAGGTGGTCGGCCTCAGGCACGACCGTGAGATCTCGGCGTGCGCCGTTGCGAACCACGGTAACCAGAAGCAAGCGCCCGGACGCCGGTTGAATCCGGCTCACCGCGTCGGCCCACCACTGAATCGGCGCGCCATTGATGGCGACGATGGAGTCTCCAATGGCAAACCCGGCGTGCTGTGCCGGCGAGCCGATGCCGATCGCACCGAGCACCGGCGGTTGCTCGGGTTCGAGCGCGGCGGCCAGTGCGCTCCGCTGCTCCAGCGCGTCGCGGTGAAGCGGGATGATGATGTCCGGTCGGTCGGCGAAGCTGATGACAATCTGGTTTGCCGATCCCGCGGTGAGCCGGTCGGTAATGTCATCCCAGGCATGCATCGGGTGGCCATCGATCGCGGTGATGCGCGTCCCGACCGGCACGTCCGCCAGGGCCCTGGCTTCCGCGGGAAGCGACGCACGGTCGATCTGACCGATCGTCGTGGTGGGGTCGTACTTGCGGCCATTCATCCACGCGAGGCTGGTGAAGATCAGCAGCGCAAAGACGATGTTGAGCGTCACGCCCGACAGAATGATGATCATCCGCTGCCAGACCGGTTTCGCCTCGAAGACGCGATCCGGCGGCACGTCCGCCGACGAGTCCCGGCCCTCCAGCACGGACGACGCCGGTTCAGCTTCGCGCGACGCCATCTTGACGTAGCCGCCGAGCGGCAGCCAGGCGACCGCCCACTCGGTTTCGCCGCGGCGGAAGGTGAGGCCGGGGATCGGCTTCCCGATCCCGATCGCAAAGCGGTGCACCCAGACGCCGAATGCCTTCGCCGCGATGTAATGGCCCAGCTCGTGAACGAAGACCAGCACGCCGAGCACGATACCGAGGATCACGACGGTGTAGATCACGCTGCCGATCACGCCAACGCCTCCCGTGCTACCCGCCGTGCTTCGCTGTCGGCATGCTGGACGGTTTCCACCGAATCGATCGGCAGCGCGGCCGACCGGGCGAGGGTCGTGTCGATCACCCCGGGGATGTCGCCAAAGCCGATCCGGCCGCTCAGAAATGCTTCGACTGCCACTTCGTTGGCGGCGTTGAACGACGCCGGCATCGTCCCGCCGGCGCGCCCGGCCGCGACGCCGAGCGCGAATCCGGGGAAGCATTCCTGACGCAGGGACTCGAATGTCAGCGGGCCGGCCGCAATGGGATCGAAGCGTTTCATCGCACCATCATGGAGACGCTGCGGATGCGACAGCGCGTACAGGATCGGTACTTCCATCGAGGGAAATCCAAGCTGCGCCAGCACGCTGCCGTCCGGGAACTCCACCAGCGCGTGCACGATACTCTGGGGATGCACCACGACGTCGATGGCGTCGTAGGACAGGTTGAACAGAAAGTGCGCTTCGATCACTTCCAGTGCCTTGTTCACCAGGGTCGCGGAATCGACCGTGATCTTGGAGCCCATGCGCCAGGTCGGATGCTGCAACGCTTCCGCGACTGTCGCCCGGGCCACCCGTTCGCTTCCCCAGGTACGGAACGGTCCGCCCGACGCGGTGAGGGTCACGCGCGATGGCGGGCATCCTTCGGCGGTGACACACTGCAGCACGGCGCTGTGTTCCGAGTCGATCGGCACCACTTCGCCGCGGCCGTCACGTGCCGCATCGGCAACCAGTTGTCCGGCCATCACCAGTGATTCCTTGTTGGCGAGCGCCACCCGCTTTCCTGCCCGAAGCGCGGCGAGCGTCGCTTCGAGTCCGGCGGCCCCCACGACGGCGTTCACCACGATGTCCACGTCGGGACGCGTCGCCGCGTCAACCAACGCCTGACGTCCACCCGGATACTTGCCGGTCACCGGCCCCTGAACCAGTCCGACGTACTCGGGAGACCACGCCGACGCTTGCCGGGCAAGCGCGTCGTGATTCGATCGGGCCACCAGCGCCCTGACTCGAAAGCGGTCGCGATGACGCTCGATCACCTTGAGCGTCGTGACGCCGATTGATCCCGTCGATCCCAGGATCGCAACGCCGTGCGGCGGGCCGTCGGTGGATCGTGCGATCACACAAGCCCGAGCAGGTAGTAGCCGGCCGCGGTGACCGGCAGGACGAAGTAGAGTGAATCGAGCCGGTCGAGGACGCCGCCGTGTCCCGGGATGAGTGCCGACGAATCCTTGACGCCGGCTTCGCGCTTGAACAACGACTCAGCGAGATCGCCGATCTGCCCCACGATCGACAGGATCAGCGCGAGGATCAAGGCCGGCACGACACCAATCGGTACGTGCACGCGCGGGAAGACCAGCAGGGCGTACGCAATTCCTGCAACTGTTCCGGCCACCGCGCCGGCGATGCCGCCCGACCAGGTCTTCCCGGGGGAAATGACGGGCGCCATTTTGGCGCCGCCCATCGCGCGCCCCCCGAGCATCGCCGCGCTGTCACAGATCCAGGTGACGACGAACGGAAAGAAGACCATGGCGGTACCGGGCCACGAGCGTTCGCCCCACTGGCCGTGCCGGATAACGAAGGCCGTGACTGGAAGCAGCGCTGCGTAGCCCACGCCGAATACCGTGATGGCGACACTCGCCAGCGGTCGTTCCGACGGCGCGCGGGTAAATACCGCGGTTCCGATGACCACGATGAACCCAATGATGAGGAGCCACGCCCATTGGTGCACCAGCCAGAGTCTGGGCGCGCGAACCGTCAGCACGACGACGATCGGTACCAGCGCAGCGAGCACCCTGCCCAGGTTTCGTAGCGGTCGCAGACCCGTCGCTTCGGCAAGGCCGAACAGTTCCTCGAC
>JBOHRY010000362.1:0-3668 GCA_050732955.1 Gemmatimonadales bacterium
GGGTGCCGAGTACCATCGCGACCCATCCCGCCAGCCGCGGTGCCGTGAAAAAGAAGTGTTCGAGACCCGCGCGATGCTGCAGCCGCACGATCGCGACTGGCAGCAGGCCGAGGGTGATCAGCCAGAACGTTCCGGTAATGAAAAACGTCTTGACGAACGCCCGGAAGGGCGGGGCCGGGTCCGTCGATGGATCGCTGGGCAAGCCGGCAAGATAGCAACCTGCCGACTACTCGGTTCGCATCGCCTCCAGCGGGTCGATGCGGATCGCGCGCCACGATGGCACTGCGGCGGCAATCATGCCGGCCAGAACGAGCAGCGCTGCCGCAACGATCCACGTCGTGGTATCGAGCGGACTTACACCGTAGAGGAGACCGCTGAGCAAGCGCGTCGCGGCGGCGGCACCGATGAGCCCGAACACCACACCCAGCGCCACCAGACGCAAACCCTGTCCCGCGACGAGTCCGACCAAGCGCGACGAACTGCTGCCAAGTGCGTTGCGGATGCCGAGCTCGCGAGTGCGCTGCGCGACGGCGTAACTCAGCACGCCGTACAACCCGGCCACCGCGAGCACCATCGCGACCAGTGCGAACGTGCCCAGCAGCGTGAGATAGAATCGCGGCCGGCCCACACTGGTCGCCATGACATCGGTCATCGTCCGGACCTGGGTGATGGCGGCGCCGCGATCGATGCCGCGGATGGCCGCGCGAACCGCCGGGAGCACCGCCATCGGGTCCCCACGCGCCACGCGAATCATGATGGGAAACGCCGAGAAGCCGTTGCCGCTCTGGCGGAACGTCGCGTACATCTCCGGTGAGGGAGGGGCGACAGGGCCGACGTTCTTGATGTCGCTCACGACGCCGACGATGGTGCCGAAGGTGGTGTCGCCGGTATAGAAGCGCTTTCCGATCGGATCGCGTCCGGCGAAGTCGCGCTTGACCAGCGCCTGGTTGACGACCACGACGTACGGCGAGCCGGTACGCTCGTCGTCCGACTCGCGCAACAATCGACCGCTGATCAGGCGCTGGCGAGTGACGCCGAAGAAGTCAGGCGAGATGATGCGGTTTTCCACCAGCGGCAACTGCGACGGGTTGTCGCCAGGCTGGCCTTCGTACCGCACGTTGAAGTTCCAACCCCAGTTGTCGTAGGGGATCAGCTGGATCGATCCGGCGGCGGCGACACCGGGGACCTGGCGGATCGCCGCCAGGGCGGGCTCCAGAAACTGCGCGAAACGCCGAACCCCGCCGTTGGTGTCCGGATACGCCTGCGGCGAGATGGTCGCTTGCAGCGTAAGTATCGGCGCCGGATCGAAGCCGGGAGCATTGCCGACCAGGCGCGAGAATCCCTTGAGCACCAGCCCCGCGCCGACGAGAAGTACCAGCGACAGCGCCACTTCGATCACCACCAGTGCACCGAGTGCACGCTGGCCGCCGCGTCCCATGCCGCCGCCACGACCATCGCGCAACGCGTCCTGCGGATCGACGGTCGCCGTACGCCACGCGGGAATCACTCCACACCCGAGCGCCACGACCAGCGCCAGGATCAGCGCGAATCCGACTACACGGAGGTCAA
This sequence comes from Gemmatimonadales bacterium, assembly GCA_050732955.1. Lineage (GTDB taxonomy): Bacteria > Gemmatimonadota > Gemmatimonadetes > Gemmatimonadales > GWC2-71-9 > Palsa-1233. The sequence goes on from JBOHRY010000362.1 coordinate 1,570, forward strand.
CCTGCAACCCGGCGAGTTGCGGCAGGCGCTGGCTCGCCAGCGTTCCGATCGTCCGCACGCCAATCCACGCCAGCCCCAGCCCCAGAACCACGCCGACCAGCGCCAGCAGGACGCTTTCGAGAAAGACCGGACGCATCACGGCCCAGCGACCGCCGCCCAGCGCGGAGCGGATCGCCGTCTCGCGGCGCCGGTGCACTCCGCGAGCCAGCAGCAGCGACGCGACGTCAGTTGCGGCAATCAGGAGCACCATGGCCACCGCCCCGAACACGAGCAGGAGAGGAGTCCGGACCGCAGCAACCGATTCCGACTGCAGCGGCACGACCCGCACGCCTTCGCCGCGCAGGTCCGGATGGATCGCCACGATCTCGTCAAAGAGCCGGCTCAATTCGGCCTGCGCTTCGGCCACGTTCGCTCCCGGCGCGAGCCGGCCCATCGCCATCAGGTAATTGCTGCGGCGCTGCGAGCGCTGGGACTGAGTGAAGCGCATCGGCGTCCAGAGCTGCGCCTGAAGAACCTGCCCGCCGCGCGGAATGCGGAATTGCCGGGGAGCGATCCCCACCACCGTCACTTGTTTGCCGTCGAGCGAGATGGTTTTTCCGACGACGCGCGGATCGGCCGCGAAATGCTCGCGCCAGAGCTCGTCGCTCATCACGGCGACCAGGTTCTGGTCGTTGGCATCGTCAGCGGGGGTCAGCAGCCTGCCGTATTGCGGCCGCACGCGAAGGGACGGAAAGAGATTGCCGGTCACGGCGAGCGAATTGACCTGAATCGCTTCGCCGGGAAGGGTCAGCAGGTTGGTGTTGTACGCAATGACCGACAGGCTCGAGAGCTTTTTCGTGGCACGAGCCAGATCGAGATAGTTGGGCGCCGAGAAGGGCCAGGTATTCGCCTGCGGCGCCGTGCGATAGACCGTCACCAGGCCGCCCGGATCGCCGAACGGCGGCGCCTGCAGCAGGGCCCGGTCGATCGCGCTGGAGATCGCCGCGGTGGATCCGAGTCCCAACCCGAGACAGAGGACGGCGGAGATCGAGATGGTCGGGGCGCGGAGCAGTCCCCGCGCGGCATCGCGCACGTCGGTCATCGAGAACAAGGGCACGAGAATCCTCCCGGAGTCCTGCATTGGATGCACGAACCGTTCAAAAAGTTGGAACTTCGCTTCCGATCACGCGTGGTAGCTTTCCCGGATGCTTCACCTGACGAACGGCGACAGCGTGGCAGGGACCCTCGAGGAAGCCGGATTCGGGCCGGCCATCGTCGCGTGGCGGGACGTTCTGCACGAGGGTCCGGTGCCGGCGGATCTGCCGCTCTACGAACTGAGCGCGGTTCGCGCCCAATTCATCGCGTCCCGCGGTTGGCATCAGGAACGAGTCCGCGCTCACTTCGAGGAGCGCGACCGAATGCTACGCTCCGCCGCGGATCACGACGAGACCGTCCTCTGGTTCGAACATGACCTTTACGATCAGCTGCAGTTGCTGCAGATCCTCGACTGGTTCGCGGGTCAGGGGCTCGAAGGCACCCAGCTATCGATGATCTGCGACGCGGAGTATCTGGGACCGGTAGACGCGAACGGTCTCTGCGAACGCTTCGCGACACGCCGGCCGGTCACTGGTCTGCAACTCAACCTCGCCCGCGAGGCGTGGGCTGCCTTCCGCTCGCCCGATCCCCGCTCGCTGCTCCCATTGCTCGGCGACAGCAGTACCGAGTTGCCCTTTCTCGGCGCGGCGCTGCTTCGCCAGCTGCAGCAGTTTCCCGACGCGCACACCGGGCTCTCGCGTTCCGAATTCGCGGCGCTGGATGCGATCCTCGCGGGCCACAGCCGGGCGAAGCAGGCGTATGTCGCTTCACACCACGATCGGGAGCACGCCATTTTCCTCGGCGATTGCGTGTTCGCCGACTACCTCGAGCGGATGAGTCAGGAGCGCTCGCCGTTGGTGGTGCAGGCCAACGGCGAGCGAGTTGTGGTGCCGGCAGGCGATGCCGACGCCGGGGCGTTCTGGGCGACGGAGCTTGCGGTCACCAACGCAGGACGCGCAGTGCACGACGCGCTGGAGGATCGCATCCTCGTCAACGGAATCGATCGCTGGCTCGGCGGTGTCCAC
>JBOHRY010000363.1:0-2429 GCA_050732955.1 Gemmatimonadales bacterium
CGAGGTAAGTGCCCAGCTCGCCATTGGGGTTCTCGACACCAAAATACACTTCGCCCGCGGGCGGCTTGATCCCTTCCATGATCTGCTTGAAATGGAAGATCATCGCCTCCATGTCGCTCATCGCCCGGGACTTGGGCGGCAGCGTGACACGCGGATCGTCGACATCGACCGGGCCCGGCTTGAGCCGGTCCAGCGCCTGGTCGATGATCCGGACCGACTGGGCCATCTCCTCCTGACGCACGCGATAGCGATCGTACACGTCGCCGTGCGCTCCGACCGGCACGTCGAAGTCGAATTCCTCGTAGCCGAGATATGGTCGATCCTTGCGGACATCGTACGCGACGCCGCTGGCCCGCAACATCGGCCCCGAGAGCGAGTAGTTGATCGCGTCGTCCGCGCTGATGACGCCGACATTCTGGGTTCGTCCGCACCAGATGGCGTTGCGGGTGAACATCGTGTCCACTTCGCGAAGCGTGGTCGGGAACGTCCGCGTGAATTCGCGAAGTCCCGCCTCCCACCCCTCGGGAATGTCCGCCATCATGCCGCCGACGCGCGCGACTGACGTGGTGAGCCGGGCGCCGGTCCATGATTCCTGCAGGTTGTAGATCCGTTCGCGCTGGTCGAATGTCCAGAGGAACGGCGTGTACGCGCCGAGATCGATCCCGGTGGTGCCGGTCCACACCAGATGAGAGATGATCCGGCTCATCTCGCACGCGATCACCCGCAACAGCCGGCAGCGCTCGGTGATCTGGATGCCCATGAGTGCCTCGACGGCGAGCGCGAACGCGATGTTGTTCGCCATCGGCGAGAGGTAGTCGGTGCGATCGGTAAGCGGGATGATCTGGTTGTAGAAGCGATACTCGCCGAGCTTCTCGAATCCGGAGTGCAGGTAACCGATGTGGGGGATGACGCGCTTGACCGCCTCCCCTTCCAGCTCGACCACCAGCCGGAGTACACCGTGCGTCGCTGGATGCTGCGGGCCGATGTTGACCAGCATCCGCTCGGCACCGAAGTCGTCGTTGACGGACTCGCTGGGGCGGCGCGAGACGCCGAGCGGAACCTGACGCACGTTGCCGTGAGGATCGATCCCCGGCGTGGAGAGTTCCATCTCGATGGTGCGCGGACTCATGGGAGAACCTTGCCGGCGCGGGCCAGCCGGCTTCGCACATCAGCCGGCAACTCGTGATACGCCTCCGCGATCGCCAGTTCCTCGAGCGAGTAATAGGCTTCGGGATTGGTCTCCAGCGCCTGGCGCGTCTGCTCGGCTCGCGACCAGTGCCCGCGAAGCGGGAATGACTTGCGCAGCGGAAAGCCCTCGGCGTAGCCCTCCCACATCAGGATGCGCCGCAGGTCCGGATGTCCGGCGAAGCGGACACCGAACATGTCCCATGCCTCACGTTCGAGCCAGTTCGCTCCCATCCAGATGTCGACCACCGACTGCACTTCGAGCGGACCGTCTGGTGAAAGCGGGATCTTGACGCGAAGGTCCACTCGCCGACGCAACGAGCGCAGCTGGTACACCACTTCCAGCGGTAGTTCCGGGTCGCGGTACTCCACGCAGGTCAGGTCAGTGAGATAATCGAAATTCTGCGCGGGGTCCCGCCGCAACCATTCGAGGACGGCGTGGCTTCGCTCTCGCGTGACATAAACCACCGTCTGACCTGCCGTGACCACGGACCGGATGAACCCGTCGGGAAACTGCACCGCCAGTGCGCGAGCCGACGTGCCGGCGTCATCCGGCGCGCCGCTCACCTCGGCGCCGTTCACCCCGACCTCGTCTGATGCACGGAATTACCGAACGGTTCGGAGATCTCGTCGATCGCGGCCGGCGGTCGGAAGAGTCCGTCCGGCCCCACCAGCGTCTCGACCCTGAGCGAGGTATCTGCCATCGTCTCGCCCATGATCTTCTTCTGCAGCAGCATGATGCCGTAGAGCAGCCCTTCCGGCCGCGGCGGGCACCCGGGAACGTAGACGTCCACCGGTACGATGGTGTCGATCCCCTGCACCATCGCGTAGTTGTCGAAGATTCCGCCGGTGGAGGCGCATGCTCCCATCGAGATGCACCACTTGGGCTGCGGCATCTGGTCCCAGATACGACGGATCACCGGCGCCAGCTTGAACGGCAATCGACCTGCGCAGATCAGCACGTCGGCCTGACGCGGCGAGAAACTTTGCCGCTCCATCCCGAAGCGCTCGATGTCGAAGCGCGAGGCGGCGGTCGCCATGTATTCGATGGCGCAGCACGCCGTGCCGAACGGCATCGGCCACAGCGAGTTGGAGCGTCCCCAATTCACGAGGAAATCGAGACGCGTTGTGATCCAGCCTTCACCGCCTGCCGGTTCGGCCGAGACGACAGTCGGCATGCCCGCTGACTTCTCCGGCGCTGCGGACTGCGGGCTGTTGGTTAGTCCCATTGTAATGCCCCCTTC
>JBOHRY010000364.1:0-2080 GCA_050732955.1 Gemmatimonadales bacterium
CTTCCCCCTTGAGCGGCGCCATCAGATCGGTGCGGGTGGCGCGCCACGCCGGGACGCCTCCGAAAAGCAGGACCGACGCGACGGCCACCAGCGCCGTGAATCCGAGAATCTCGCCGTTGAGGTGAAGCCCGACGCGATCGACGATCGGTCCGGGAAGGCGGTGCGCGATCAACCGGAGCGCCCACCAGGCCAGTCCCAGTCCGGCCACGCCGCCGAACGCCGCCAGCACCCCGCTCTCGACCAGCATCTGCGTCGCAAGCCGCCAGCGTGAAGCGCCGAGCGACAGTCGCACTGCGAGTTCGCGTTCCCGCGCTGAGGCACGTGCGAGAAGGAGCGTACCGATGTTGGCACACGCCGCGAGGAGCATCACTGCCGCACCGGCCAGCAACTCGACCAGGGTCCGACCGAACATTGCGGCGACGTCGAACTTCGAAGATGGGATGCCATGCTCGATATTGACGAGCCGGAGCCCAGAAGCCGATGTGCCGCGTGCTCCGCCGGTGTTTCCGTTCCCGGCGCAGCACGATCGCCAGGTTGCGTCGAGAGTTGCGGCGGTCCGCGCCGCCGCGCCCGGATCCGCCAATCGTCCCACGAGCTGGAGCGTCGCCGAGTTCGCGCCGCTGGTCTCGACCGGATCGCCGCCCACCAGCGGCAGCACGCTGAGCGGAATCGCCGTCTGGAACGAGCCCAGGTACCCGAGGCCCCGGAAGGAACGAGGAACGACACCGATCACGGTGAATGCCGTCTGTTGCATCGTAATCGTGCGGCCGATGGCAGCGGGCGCGCGACTGAACATCGCCGTCCACAGATCCTCGGAGATCACGACGACAGGCGCCCGCAGACGCTCGTCGTCGGGGGAGATCAACCGTCCGCGCAGCGGTTGCACCCCGATGGTCGCAAAGAAGCCTCCGTCCACCGCGGTGACGTCCACTGAGCGCCGCAGGCTGCCGGCGACGACCTCGACGTCGCCGTTGCCATCCAGCGCCGTGACGCCCGTGAACCCGGGAGTCAGCCGGACCGCCTGGTATTCGCTGTACGAAAAAAGCTCGTTGGCCAGTTGTGATCCGGCGTGCTGCAGCTCGACCAGCTGCTCGGGGTGCGATACCGAAAGCGGCTGGAGCAGGAGCGAGTAGAGCAGACCGAAGATCGCGGTATTCGCCCCGATGCCGATGGCGAGCGACAGCACCGCCACGACGGTGAATCCCGGTGTCCGGCGGAAGTTGCGCCAGGCATATCGCACGTCCTGTTTCGCGGCGTCAAGCCAGCCAAGCGGCGTCATCCGGCGGGTTTCTTCCATGTACCACGCCCGGTTACCAAAACGGGCGTGCGCGCTCGCCCGCGGGTCGGCCGCGTCGGCAAGTTCCTGTGCCTGCAGTTCGAGGTGATGCTCGAACTCCTCGTCCATCTCGCCGTCATAGTCTCGCCGCCGGAGGAGCGGGCGAAGTCGGTGGCGAAACGCATCGAGGAAGGACATCAGAATGCTTTGGTCAGCTGTGGTACAGCGCCGTCAGGGCCCGGATTCGCGTCGCCCGACGAGCCGTGATGTATCCCGCGAGTAGTGCCACGAGGACCAGCACGACCGTCACCAGCCCCAGCGTCGCGGGATCGGTCGGCTTCACCTCGAACAACGACTTCGACAACACCGAGGTCAGCGCAAGTGAACCGATCAATCCGATCGCTGCCCCGATGATAGCCAGCACAGCCGTGCGGCGAAGCACCATCAGCAGAACCGTACCGGGCGTGGCGCCCAGCGCCATCCGCAGGCCGATCTCGCGCGTGCGCTCGGTGACATCGTACGTCAGCACGCCGTAGGTGCCGAGTGCCGCCAGCAGGAGTGCGAGTGCCGCGAATGTCGCCAGTAGCCGCATCTGAAAGACCGGTTCGGCGATCATCTGCAACATCGACTGGTCCATCGTCTGCAGCGCCTGCGCCGGGACGCTTGGGTCAACTTCGCGCAACGCGGCGTGCATCGCCGGCGCGAGCTTGCCCGCATGCGGACCCGGGCGCACCACAAACGTCATATGATTGAGGAAGAACTTCTCGGTTGTCTGCGAGACCGGGAGATACATGGTCGAGTGCG
>JBOHRY010000365.1:0-2978 GCA_050732955.1 Gemmatimonadales bacterium
GTCTCGGGCGGGTTGCACGGCGTCGGCGTATCGGTGGTCAACGCGCTGTCCGAGAAGCTCACGGTCACGGTCGATCTCGGCGGTGCCCGGCACCAGATGGCGTTCGTGCGCGGCCAGACCACACAGAAGCTCACGGTGATCGGCATCGCGGCTGGCACCGGTACCACGGTGTCGTTCAAGCCCGACCCGCAGATCTTCGCGATGCTGGAGTTTTCCTGGAATACGCTCGCCGACCGGTTGCGCCAGCTCGCGTTTCTCAACGGCGGCCTCCGGATCTCGCTGACCGATGAGCGCGGCGACGAACCCCGCACCGAAGTGTTTCACTACAAGGGCGGTCTCGTCGAATTCGTGTCATGGCTCAACCGCAACAAGAAGACGCTGCACCCCAAGCCGGTGCACTTCACGGCGACGCGCGACGATGTCGAAGTGGACCTGGCGTTGCAGTACGAGGACGGGTACAACGAGAACACCTTCACCTTCGTCAACAACATCAATACCCACGAAGGGGGAACCCATCTCACGGGCTTCCGCTCAGCACTGACGCGCACGATCAACGACGTGGCCAAGAAGTCGAATGCACTCAAGAAGGCCGACTTCACGCTCAGCGGCGACGACGCCCGCGAGGGCCTCACCTGCGTGCTGCACGTCAAGCTGCGCGAACCGCAGTTCGAGGGGCAGACCAAGACCAAGCTCGGCAACGGCGAGGTCGAAGGGATCGTGCGTGCGGTGGTCAATGAGCATCTGGGAAACTTCCTGGATGAAAACCCGGGCGTCGGGCGCGCCATCATCGAGAAGGCGGTCAGCGCCGCCCGGGCCCGCGAGGCCGCGCGCAAGGCACGCGATCTGGTTCGCAAGAAGTCCGGCCTCGAGAACGCCGTGCTGCCGGGCAAACTCGCGGACTGCTCGCTCGACGACCCCGCGATGTGCGAGATGTACCTGGTCGAGGGCGATTCGGCCGGAGGATCCGCCAAGCAGGGGCGCGACCGGAGCTTTCAGGCAATCCTGCCGCTCCGCGGCAAGATCCTCAATGTCGAGCGCGCCCGGATCGACAAGATCCTCGGCAACGAGGAGATCCGCGCCATCATCACCGCGATCGGCTCGGGCGTGCGCGAGGACTTCAACCTTGCCGAGGCACGCTACCACAAGATCATCCTGATGACCGACGCCGATGTCGACGGCGCCCACATCCGCACGCTGCTGCTGACCTTCTTCTTCCGGCAGATGCCGGAGCTGATCGAGGCCGGGTACATCTACATCGCGCAACCACCGCTCTATCGCGTCGCCCGAGGCAAGGAGGAGTACTACGCCTACACCGAGGAGGAGCGCGGGGAATTCCAGCGGCGGCTGTCGGAGGGGAGCAAGGGCACCGTCGGCGTGCAGCGCTACAAGGGTCTCGGTGAGATGAACCCCGACCAGCTGTGGAAGACCACGATGGATCCCAACACACGCACGATCCTGCGCGTCACGCTGGAGGATGCCGTCGAGGCATCGAAGTTGTTCGACGAACTGATGGGCGACGACGTCGAGCCGCGGCGGCAGTTCATCGAATCGAACGCGAAATACGTGAGCGTCCTCGACGTCTGACCGGCGGGACCCGCGGGCCGGCGGGCGGCATGCCGCACCCACGCCGCCCGCGAATCGCTACAGGATTCCCGGCATCGGAGAATGTCCGCTGCCGGGCCCCCAGTCATCATCGTCGTCGTCCACGGCGTCGGCCGCAGGCTTCGCGTCCGGATCATTGCGCACCTCGCGCTCGGCGGCGGCGAGTTCGTCGTGATCGACCGGCGAATCGACGTCGTCCTCCGGCGCGATGGCGCGACGGCGGCCCAGCCCGAGGAGCCAGATCAGCGCGGCTCCGATGACGATCACACCGATCCAGGTTCCCAGCATCAGGAGTCTCCGTAGGTAACTGCGCCTTCGTTGGTGACGCGCCAGGCGACGAGCGGAATGACGACGGGAGCCACGTCGCCAACGCGAATCGCCGCCGCCACGGCCGACACCGCTGCTGCCGCCTGCGCGTCGGATCGGGCATGCACAACCGCCAGAACCTCGCCCGCTCGCACCTGCTGGCCGGGTTTCGCGAGCACCTCGAGTCCGACATCGGGAAGGACCGAGTCGGTGACCTCGCGGCGCCCGCCGCCGAGGTCGATGATGGCGCGCCCCAGCGCACGCGGCTCGACGTGCGTCACGATCCCGCCCCGATCGGCCCTAACCTCCCGCTGAACCGGTGCCCGCGGCAGCCGTCCGGGCTCGTCGATCATGCCCGGATCCCCGCCTTGCGCCTCGACCATGCGCGCCAATATCGCCATCGCGCTGCCGTCGTGAATGGTGCGTTCCAATCTTCCCCGCGCTGACGCTCGATCCTTGTCGAGCCGGGCGAGGAGCAGCATTTCGACGCCGAGCGCATACGTCACCTCCATCAGGTCGGCGGGTCCATCGCCGCGCAGTCCGGCAATTGCCTCGACGACCTCGAGCGCATTGCCGCAAGCGACCCCGAGCGGGCGATCCATCGCGGTAATCAGGGCGACGGTGCGGCACCCCCGCAACTCGCCGAGTCCGATCATCGTCCTGGCCAGGTCGAGTGCGCGTTCGGGCTCCGGGAGAAATGCCCCGGAACCGATCTTCACGTCCAACACGAGTCCGGTCAGTCCTTCGGCCAGCTTCTTCGACATGATGCTCGCGCTGATGAGCGGGATCGATTCCACCGTCGCGGTGACGTCGCGCAAGGCGTAGAGCTTGCCGTCCGCCGGCGCGATTTCGTCCGATTGCCCGAACATCGCCACACCGATGTCGCGAACCTGCGCTTCGGCCTCACGGAGCGGCATCCGGGTCCGGAAGCCGGGGATCGATTCCAGCTTATCGAGTGTTCCACCGGTGTGGCCGAGTCCGCGACCGGACATCATCGGCACCAGGACGCCGCACGCCGCCCGCCTCGGAGCCAGCAGCAGCGAGGTCTTGTCTCCGACGCCGCCGGTCGA
>JBOHRY010000366.1:0-6576 GCA_050732955.1 Gemmatimonadales bacterium
CCAGCAACCCCGAAGGATGGCCAGATGCAGCATCGATGGATTATTCCCGCGCTCCTGCTCGCCGCGTTGCCACAACTCCTCGCAGGCCAGGGCGGCCAGCGATTCTCGTCGCTCGACGATGCCATCCAGGCAGGTGGCGCGCTCGGCGGCCGCGGCGGACCGGCCGGCTTGACCTGGATCGAGGGCGGCAATCGCTACGCCTATACGGCGCGTGACGCCAACGGGTCCAGCATCCATGGCGTCGATCCGGTCAGCGGAAACGACACGGTGCTGTTCCAGAGCGCGGGTCTCAGATTTCCCGGAAGCGACAAGCCATTCACGTACCAGTCGTTTCAATGGGCCCGCGACTTCAGGCACCTGGTGTTCCAGACCAATTTCCAGCCGCTCTACCGCCGCTCGGGTGTGTCGGACTATTACGTGTATTCCCTGGCGGATCGGTCGCTGCAACCCGCCGCGACCGGCGCCCGCACCGCCGAGATCTCCCCCGATGGCTCGATGCTCGGCGTCGAGCGCGGCGGCGACATGTATGTCGAAGACCTCGCGTCGCACACCGAGCGACGCCTGACCAGTGATGCCACGCCGCTGGTGTACAACGGCCACTTCGACTGGGTCTACGAGGAAGAGTTCGGCATGGCGCAGGGTTGGAACTGGTCGCCCGATTCGCGCCACATCGCCTGCTGGCAGATCAACGAGTCGGCCGAGCCGGTGATCCAGCTGTCGGACTTTTCGGGACCGCATCCCGACTGGGACCAGATCCGGATCCCCCAGCCGGGCGACTCCAATCCGCGGGCTCGTATCGGCGTGCTCGACGTGAAGACCGGCACCCGGGTCTGGCTCGATCCCGGTGAGCGCGGCGAGTACTACGTCCCGCGCCTCTACTGGACCAGTCGGCCCGATACGCTGGCGATGATCACGCTCGACCGGCCGCAGCAGGTGATGAAGCTGTACTTCTTTGACGTCCATACCGGTGGCAAGCGGCTGGTGATGACCGAGACATCAAAGACGTGGATCGACGTCTTCGATTTCTATGCCGGCATCCAGGACATGATGTCGTTTCCGGGGGGCTCGCACGAGTTCTTCTGGATCTCCGATCGCGACGGCTGGCAGCACGTCTACCGCTACGACTACTCCGGCCGGCTGATCAACCAGGTCACGCACGGAATATGGAGCGTCACCCGCATCGAGGGAGCCGATGCGAAGGCGGGAACGATGTACTACTTGTCGACCGCGGTGTCCTCGCTGCAGCGCCAGCTCTACTCGGTGAAATTCGACGGCAGCGGTACGCAGCGGCTCACCACGGTGGAGGGCACCCACGCGATCAACATGTCGCCCAACACGCATTACTACGTGGATTCGTGGTCCTCGGTGAGCACGCCGCGCCACGTTGAGCTCTGGGCCACCGGCGGCAGGCTGTTGCGCACGCTGGAGGACAACGCCGCGGTGACGCAGTGGGTCGCCTCTCACGCCTACTCGCCGCTGCTGCTGATGGACTTCACCACCAGCGACAGCGTCAAGATCGACTTCTCGATGATCAAGCCGGTGCCGTTCGATCCGTCGCGCAAGTATCCGGTGATTTTCGCGGTGTACGGCGGTCCGGGATCGCAGGGTGTCTATGACCAGTTCGCTTCCAGTACGCAGCAGCAATGGATGGCGCAGCAGGGCTATATCGTGATCAACGTCAACAATCGCGGGACCAACAACTACGGCAGCGCGTTCATGAAGGTGGTGTACCAGAACCTCGGCAAGTACGAGAGTCATGACTTCGCGGAGACGGCGGCGTACCTGGCCACGCTGCCGTATGTCGATCCGCACCGCATCGGGATCATGGGAACCAGTTACGGCGGCTACAGCACGGTGTACGCCATGGAGATGTACCCGGACATCTTCACCGCGGGCGTCGCCAACTCCGCGGTGGCCGACTGGAAGCTCTACGACACCATCTATACCGAGCGCTACATGGGCGTTCTCGGCGACAACAAGGCCGGCTACACCTCAAGCTCGGCAATCGCCAACGCCGGACGCCTGCGGGGACACCTGCTGGTGATCCACTCGATGCTCGACGACAACGTACACCCGCAGAACACCATGCAGCTCCTCACGGCCCTTACCGCCGCGGGAAAGGATGTTGACCTGCGCATCTATCCGCCCGGACACCATGGGGCTGCGTACGACATGCAGAGTTATGAACTGATCACGCACAATACGATGGACTACCTGAACAAGTATCTCCAACCTGCGTCGCTGCCCTAACCAGCCTTGAGGGCGCCGTAGATCGTCGGCAGCGACGCAATCACCCATGCTCCAATTGCCGTCGTCCATGCCTGCTGCTTGGTGGCGCCGGTGGCGGCGCGAACGCCGAGGTAGACCAGCACCACACCCCAGAGAAGGAAGAGATCGAACCGGCCCATCAAGGCGTACAGCCCAGGTGAGGTCGTCGGATCCACGAATCGGGCCGGGCTCACGCTGATCGCCGCCGCCGACGTGAGCGAGCCTTCGGGCAGGACCGCGGCCAGGATTGCCCCGACGATTCCGCCGAGCAGGCGCGGATAGATGGAGAAGGTCGCGAGCATGATTGCCACGGTGCCGATCTTCGGCACCCGGGCCAGCGAGCCGGCGACCCAGACCAGGAGACCCAGCACGAACGGTCCGATAATGTAGAACGCGATCAGTCCGAACGATCCGATCTTCTGGGCGACCGATGTCGCGGAGGCGACCCGTTCCGGCGTCATCTTGCTCTTTGCGGCTGCTTGCGCGATGCTGCGGGTGATCTCCGCATCGATCACCGGCTGCAGCAGATTCTTGGTGGCGACGAAGATGATGATCCCCAGGATCACCAGCGCCAGATACGGCAAGCCGAACTTGCCGTCACGCCGCCGGGCGAACACGGCGCTCGGCGCATAGAAGATCTCGATCAGGTCCGCGGGTCCCGCCTGGGTCGTCTCTGCCGCTGCGGTCATCAGGGCTCCGGATAAGAGATATGAACGCTGCACCACTTCTCTCTGCTCACTTCTCTCCCACTTCTCTCTTTTCCTTCTCTCTTCTCTCTATTCTCCTATGACTGGTTCGCGCGTTTCTTCGCTTTGCGGTACCAGGTGCGGCGACTGATTCAGCATGCGCGCGCATGTATTCCAGCGCAGGATCGCGTCGTCGTCACCGGAGGGCCGGATCGCCTCGGCCTTTTCGTACCAGTCCATCGCTTCGCGAAGCTCGTCGTAGGCCCGGAAGCGCGCGCCCGGAGCATGGTGGTCGAGCTGCGCCTTTGCCAGTCGCTCGCAGATCAGTCCGGCGTAGTAGGCGCGGTCGTATCCCTCGCCCAGACGGGCGAGCGACTCGCGCGCGCGCCGCACCGCACCCATGTCGTGGCCGAACTGGTCGGTTTGTGCCAGCAGTCTCGTGCGGAGCGCCGCCGCATTGTCCGGATCCACCGCGGCGATGTCCCAGCAGATGCTCTCCGCGGCCCAGGGCTGATTGAGCAGTCGGTACTGCTCGGCCTTTTCCAGCGCAGCGGCCACGCCTGCCGTTGTCAAACGCTTGAGCTCAAACATCGAAACTCCGGGATCGATAGACGATAGACGATAGATCATAGACGATCGAAGCGCGACTCTACCTCCTAACGCCTAACGCTTAATGCCCAACGCCTATCGTCTCACCAGCCTCACCAGCGCCTTGATCGGATCATAGTACCTGTCCACCACCCGTTCCTTGAGTGGTATGATCGCATTGTCCGTGATCGTGATGCTTTCCGGACAGACGGTGGTGCAGCACTTGGTGATGTTGCAGTAGCCGAGCCCGTCGGCCTCGCGGAGTTCTTCGGTGCGATCGGCCGTGTCCAGCGGATGCATCTCCAGCGCCGCGATGTGCACCAGGAAGCGCGGCCCCACGAAGGTCTCGTGCCGCTGATGATCGCGCAGGACGTGGCAGACGTCCTGACAGAGAAAGCACTCGATACACTTGCGGAACTCCTGCACCCGATCGACGTCACCCTGCTGCATGCGCCAGGTACCGTCCGGCGCCTGGGGCGCGCAGGGCGTGAACTTCCGGATCTTCTGTTTGACGCGGTAGTTCCAGGAGACGTCGGTGACCAGGTCCCTGAGATGCGGGAAGGCACGCATTGGTTCGATCGTCACCGGCGCCGTCAGGTCGAGCTGGTTGAGGCGCGTCATGCACATCAGCCGCGGCTTGCCGTTGATCTCGGCGGAGCACGAGCCGCACTTCCCGGCCTTGCAATTCCAGCGGCAAGCGAGATCATGGGCGTTGCTGGCCTGGATCTGGTGCACCGCGTCGAGCACCACCATCCCGTCGGAGACGGGTGTGGTGTAGTCCTCGAAGCGTCCCTCACCGTGCGCGCCGCGCCAGATCCGGAAGGTCGCCGAGCTGGTCATTTCTGCTCCTCGATCACCTGGGCCAGTTCGGCGGGAAGTGGCGGGATCGGTTCCCGCGCCAGGCGCATGGTGCCGTCCGGTTGCCGGTTCAGCACAATGTTGAAGCCGGCGAACGCCGGGTCCTTCGCCGGATGGTCATCGCGGAAGTGCCCGCCGCGACTCTCCCGCCGCTCGAGCGCGGAGCGCGCGATGGCCTCGGAGATCACCAGCAAATTGGGCAGGTCCATCGCCGTGTGCCACCCCGGATTGTACTCGCGATTGCCGCCAACGCCCACGGCGGTTGCGCGGCCGGCAAGCGTTTCGATCCCGTCGAGGGCGCGTTGCATCTCCGGTTCGCGGCGGACGATGCCGACCAGGTTCTGCATCATCAGCTGCAGTTCCTGCTGGATCCGGTAGGGACTTTCGCCGCCATCACCGCGCTCGAAGGCGCTGAGCGCCCGCGCCGAGACCCGCTCGACCGCCGCCGTGTCGACCGTGCCCCGGGGCTTCGACCGGGAAAATGCCGCGGCGTGCTCACCGGCACGCTTGCCGAAGACCAGCAGGTCGGAAAGGGAATTACCGCCCAGACGATTGGCGCCATGCAACCCGGCGGCGCACTCGCCGGCGGCGAACAACCCCGGCACCGTCGTCATCTGCGTGTCGCCGTCGACCCGGATGCCGCCCATCATGTAGTGCGTGGTCGGGCCGATCTCCATCGGTTCCTGGGTGATGTCGATGTCGGCCAGCTGCTTGAACTGATGGTACATGCTGGGGAGCTTCTTCTTGATGTGCTCGGCGGCGTTGGGGAGCTGCTCCCTGATCCAGGCGATGTCGAGGTAGACGCCGCCGTGCGGCGAGCCGCGCCCCTCGCGCACCTCCCGCATGATGCAGCGCGCCACGTGGTCGCGCGTCAGCAACTCCGGCGGACGCCGGGCGCTCTTGTCGCCCTGGACGTAACGCCAACCCTCTTCGGGCGTGTCCGCGGTCTGGTTCCGGTAATTCTCCGGCACGTCGTCGAACATGAAGCGGCGGCCTTCGCTGTTGCGCAGCACGCCGCCTTCGCCCCGCACGCCTTCGGTGACCAGGAGTCCTCGCACGCTCGGCGGCCAGACCATTCCGGTCGGGTGGAACTGCACGAACTCCATGTCCTGCAGCGTCGCGCCGGCGCGATAGGCGAGCGCTTGTCCGTCGGCGGTGTACTCCCAGCTGTTGCTGGTCACACTGAACGCGCGCCCCACGCCGCCCGTCGCCAGCACCACGGCGCCGGCGCGGAAGAGCCGAAAGCGGCCGCGTTCGCGATCGTACGCGAATGCCCCGACCACGCGGCCGCCATCCGTGAGGAGTGTGAGCACGGTGACTTCCATGTGCACGTCGATGCCGAGATGCACGGCGTGGTCCTGCAGGGTGCGGATCATCTCGAGCCCGGTGCGATCACCCACGTGAGCGAGGCGCGGATAGCGGTGTCCGCCGAAATTCCGCTGCAGGATGCGGCCGTCGGGCGTGCGGTCGAAGACGGCTCCCCACGCCTCGAGTTCGCGGACCCGCGCGGGAGCCTCCTTGGCGTGGATTTCGGCCATCCGCCAGTTATTGAGGTACTGGCCGCCGCGCATGGTGTCGGCAAAGTGGACCCGCCAGGTGTCGCGGTCGTCCACATTCGCGAGCGCGGCCGCGACCCCACCCTCCGCCATGACGGTGTGTGCCTTGCCGAGCAGGGACTTGCAGACCACGCCGACGCGGACACCGGCCGCCGCCGCCTCGATCGCGGCGCGGAGGCCCGCGCCACCGGCGCCGATCACCAGCACGTCGTGGTCGATGGTTTCGACGTCGGCCATCAGCTGGGTCGCCGTTCGGCTGACACCGGGGGCACAACCGGTCGCACTGCGAGGAGCATGCGCTGGTGCTCTCTGGGTCGGAAGAGGAGGGAAGTTGCCGGATGCCCAGGATCAGGGCAAGCGCGGTGGTGCTTGCAGCTACGTACAGATTCGTCCCTCAACATACCCCTGCGGCTTGACCCCTCCATTGCGCCCTCCGGTCACGACGCAAGACTGACCCACTGTCAGCGCGGCACGCTGTTGCGCGTTGTACCGCATTGACATGCCACTTGGTGAGCGCGGCCGGTGGTCCGCCGAATGCGCCGATTATCGCAGCATCGATCGCGCCTGGGCCGACGGAGTTGCTCCTGCCGTGTTCCGGGAGCTCCCGGTCCGTGTAGCTC
>JBOHRY010000367.1:0-7621 GCA_050732955.1 Gemmatimonadales bacterium
GACATCGTCAGCGTGCGCCGGCAGCTGTCGCACACCTGCTCGTGCGGATCGAGCTACGAACGACCCAGGCCGCCGCCGACGTTGTTGGGTTCGCCGCATTTCGGACACGGGATGCGCACCGAGAGGAGCCGCCCGATCATCGAGAGCTGGCGAATCGACAGCACCACGCCAATCAACAGCAACAGTGGAATACCGAGCAGATGGACGATCGGAATCGGAATCAGCGTGGCGGCGAGCAGGACCGCGACCAGCATTATCGTGGCGCTTCGCCGTACCCGGTCAACCATGGTGAACTCCTGGAACACCCCGGGCCGCCGGGACGGCTCTGCACCCGCGATGCTCAGCGTGACCGTGACCGACCGGCTACGCATTGACCAGCTCTCCTTTCGCGGCGACGCCCCGGAAGAACACCGTGATCGCCGCGATCCAGATCGGAATGTCGCCCAGCACTTTCATGGTGAGGCCCGCGAGCTTGAGATCCTGGTTCGCGGTGAAATGGACGGACACGCGCGGCGCGAGTTCATACAACCGGTAGATCGGCCAGTCCGAGAACACCATCATCATTGCGGGAATGGTTGGTCCGACGGTGGCGCCGAAGAGATAGAACACCTTCCCCATGACTCCCATCGAGATGAATTCACCGGGCGCAAGAATGGGCCACCAGAGGCACGCGCCCGCCGTGAGCCACGCCAGGTCGATGGCGAGCGATCCGAGTTGCGACGTCATCGCCGAGTCGATCACGGACGGGAAGTGCGACGTAATCACCAGCGCGTTGTACACAAGCAGCGCAGGAAGCGGCCGGGTCATCGCGCAAAGCAGGCGTCGGCGACGCGAGCCGGCCGGTGCCATCGCCAGCCAGCCGTCCCGGGGGATGCTGCGCAGCAACAGCGGGCCGACTGCCAGCGTCATCAGCAGGAACTGCCCGGTATGCACGCTGGCCAGATAGCCGGCGCCCAACTTCCCGATCGGCCAGTCAAGTGTGATGAGGAGAGTGATCCAGCCGGCCAGAAACGAGCGCCAGGGTACCTGTTGCCAGCGTTGCGCCCTCGCGAGACGCCACCAGCCGATGCCGATCACGATCAGAAGAAGATGCACGCCGGGATACCACTGCCACGACCAGGTCCACGGCAACCCGGTCGCCGAACACCACCATTGCATGGCGGGGAAGCTAGTCGGTCGTGGACGCCGTCCCCTGCCCGTACGCCACGAGCAGCGGCAGGTCGTGCGCCCACTCCCTCTGGCGCGTACCAAACGGGTACGCCACCCGGCCCCATCCGTCGCGGGTGAACGCGATCACCTCGGACGAATGTCCCACGGTGTAACCGCTGCCAGCGCGCCGCTCGCGCAACGACGGCGGCAGCCGCAGTTCGCGCTGGACCGCGGCAACTGCGGAATCCGGGCCGGTGAGCCCGACAAAGTTCGGGTCGAAGCCCTTGACCCAGGCGTTGAGTACGGGCAGTGAATCCCGCGCCGGATCAATCGAGACAAAGACGACCACGACGTTGCGTTGCACTTCGTCGGGCATCTTGTCGAGCACGGCCGCGAGGTTGGCGAGATGCACCGGACAGACGTCCGGACAGTTGGTGTAGCCGAACATCAGCAGCGTCACCTTCCCTGCCGTCGCCGAATCGAGCCGGAAGGGACGACCATGCGAATCGCGAAACTGGTAGTCGGGCTTGCGTAGCGCCGTCGCCAGCTCCGTCCCGGCAAAGCCATGCGGCGACAGCGACGAGTTCACCGACCCGCCGCACGCCACTGCCCCGGCGATGACCCCGGCGAAAGCCCAGCGCTTCACGTTGTCGGCTTGACGGTGAAGCCGAAGGTGCCGCGCACCACGTGTCCGTCCGCCGAGACCGTCTTCCAGCGAATGAGGTACGCCGCGGGCGCCAGCCTGGTCTTGACGGCACCCTCGATGCGAGCTGGCTCGCTGGTCGCCTTCACGACCAGCTTCTCGACTTCGGTGGAATCACGCTTGAGAATGCTGATGCTCGAGAGCGCGGGATTCACCTTCTCGGTAAACGTCAGCGAGACCGACGTCGGCGCCGCAACGGTGGCGTTGCGCGCTGGACTGGACGCCTTGAGCACTGTGTGAAAAAGCGAGGCCACTGCGAACGAGATGGCGAGGATGACATTCATGCCGGGTCACTCCTGATCGGGACAACTTCCCCGCGCAACATAATCGTTACGCGGTGAGTCATCGCGACGTTCCGCGCGGACCAGCGGCAAACACGAAACCCTTGCCGACCGCGAGGACCCAGCCGCCGGGAAGTCCCGGCTGGGCGGCGCGCCACGCCAGATCGATGCGGTTGGCGTCCAGTTCCGGCGCGCGCGACGCTCCGAGCCGTAACCCGACTCCGTAGTCCCACCCCGCTCGGTGCGGGTCCCCGGACCACCAGGCCCCACCGCGATCCACAAACGCGGCCAGGCCGATGCCGACGACCTTGAACAGCTCCGGCGTGACGGTCAGCCGATATTCCGCGGTGACAAAATACTCGCGATCACCGGTGAACGCGTGCTGCGTGAACGCTCGCGGCCCGGCGCCGAGTCCGAGATCGAATTCGGTTCCCGGCAGCGGATGCTGGAGCGCTCCCCATTCGCCGTGCAGCACCAACTGGTGCCGCGTCGACGGCAGGAACGCCACCGTCCCACCCACCAGCACCTGTCCGCTGTCGAGTCCGCTGGGCGTGTACAGGCCGCTGGCAGTCAGATCGGCATACGCCAGTCCGCCGGGGAACTGCAGCCCGCTGTGCAACGAAAGTCCGGGCGCGAAGCCTGAATGCCCTGCCGTGTAGCCGAGCGCGCCGGGGGCTGCGAAGAGCGACACTCGCACCGTCGAACTCAGGTCGACGTCCTCGGCCCGGCCAAAGGCGCGAAATCCATGCACGGTGGGATTGCGAACGTGCTGCACTTCCAGGTAACCACCGATCGCACCGGTGAGGCTGCCCGGAAAACTCCGGTTCAGCTGGTACGCCGCGTCGCCGATGTAATCGTCGCGTCTCGCCTGCAGCACACCGCCCACGCGGATGTATCCGAATGGCGACGCGCGGGGCGCGACGCTCAGGTCGAGGCGTCCCAGCACATACCGGTTCTGGATCGTGTCGACGGGAACCTGCACACCGTCGCGGTACTGGAATATTCGTTCGCGCCGATCATCGAAGGTGACGCTGCCGCCGTGGGGCGATGCGGTCTGGAAATACGGCAACGTCAGCGCGGCGAAGCCCAGATTGCCGTCCGATCGACTGGCGTACTGGAACGCGCCAGTGATCTTGCCGGCGATCAGGCGACGGCGCGTGAACGCGAGTACCGTGGTGGTACGATCGGGATCTTTCTGGTAGAGCACCTGCGTCTGCGTCAGCGTGCCGAGAAGATTGTCCTCGATCAGCGCGATGGTATAGGCGACGGACCCGCCAGTGGATCGAAAACGGAAATCGGGCCGGGTGGTCCAGCCA
Source organism: Gemmatimonadales bacterium (assembly GCA_050732955.1). Lineage (GTDB taxonomy): Bacteria > Gemmatimonadota > Gemmatimonadetes > Gemmatimonadales > GWC2-71-9 > Palsa-1233. The sequence goes on from JBOHRY010000367.1 coordinate 3,450, forward strand.
TCCCGCGTGATCACGTGCACGGAGACGCCGGAGTCGCTCAGCGTCGTGTCGATCTGCACGTCGCGGAACACTCCCAGCGCGCGAAGATTGCGGCTGGTTTCGGCCACCCGCGCCGAATCGAACGGCTCGCCCTTGGCGAAGAGAAACTCTCGCCGGATCAGCGGCGCGCGCGTCGTCACATGCAGCGAATTCACCAGCCGGGGGGCCCAGCCGGAATCGGTGCGATCGAAAATGCTGTAGCGGTCGAGGGTGACCGACGAGATTCGGGGCGGTGCCCCGCTCCCGACCGACTGCGCCCCGGCGGGAAGCGTGAGAATGGCGGGCAGAGCCGTGAGCCACCCGAGCCGGGCCAGCGCCCGCAGCAGGATCAGCTCAGGCTCTCCAGCAATCTCCACAATTCCAGCGGTGAGAATTCCGCGAAGCGTGTCTTGACGTCTGCCGCGGTCCACTCCCGGAAGATCCACGCCGACGAGCGGCGCACATCTCCCGCGACGAAGTGCACCCGCCCCGCCGTGATCGGACCGTCCTGCCGAGTTTCGAGATGGACCGACCACGTCGTACCGCCGCGGGCGAGGTCGCCCATATGGTCGGCACTCGACAGGTCGATCGTATCGGGAAGCGGTGTGGTCATCGGCATACCTGTAGGGTTTCTCAAGGGTAGCGGAAGCCGCGGGCAGGCGCCAGCAGGGACTGTATATTGGCCGGCTCCGGCCGCCATCGACCGGGCGCTATCGCAAGAGGACGAGGATGACGACGGCATCACCGGGACAGTGTCCGGCGTGTGGAGCGGCCGCCAGCGGAAACTTCTGTGCCGCCTGCGGCGCATCGCTGGGTATCGGTCACTGCGCGTCGTGCGGGACGGCATTGCCGCCGGGCGCGCGATTCTGCCCGCGATGCGGGGCCGGGACCAGTGTCGCGCCGGCATCTGCCAGTTCAGCAACTGCACCATCCCGCGAAGGATGGGTTCCGCTCCCGGCACGTGACCGCGCGGCATGGGCCGTCGCCGGCGTGCTCATCGCGGTGACGATCGTTGGCGTCGCGTATTTCGCCACCCGACCGCATCCGCCGGAAGTCCCCGTAATGGCGAACGCCGGCAACGCCGCTCCCGGAACTGCCGCGTCCGGAAACGCGCTGTCCGGCGATGCCGGGGGCGTGGTCCGTGCGCCCGACATTTCCAACCTGACGCCGAAAGAGCAATTCACGCGGCTCGTGGCCCGGATCGATCGCGCGGCAACCGCCGACGATACCGCGACGATCATCAACTTCACGCCGATGGCGCTGGGCGCCTACGCCAACCTCCCGCCCGGCGATCGCGACGTCGATGCCAGGTTCCAGGCGGGCATCCTCGCGACCCGCGCCGGCTTGGTGGACAGCGCGAACGCTCCGGCCATGTTCGACAACGCGCGCGCCCTGGCCGACACCATTCTCGGGGAATCTCCCGGCAACCTCACGGGATATTACCTCCGCGCTATCGTCGCGGACGGAGCCGGCGATACCCGCGCCGCCCAGGCCGCACGTGCCGCGTTCCGCTCGCACTACGACGCAGAAATTGGTCGCGATCGACCGGAATACCGCGCCAACCATGACCGCCTGCAGGGGTTTTTCCGGGGCGGCGAAGGAAGCCGGCCGTGACCACCACGATTCGCGTCGCGCACAGTCCTGATTCGGATGACGCGTTCATGTTCTACGCGCTCGCCGACGGCAGGATCGACACTGGTGAGCTGCGCTACCAGCATGAGCTCTCGGACATCGAGTCACTCAATCAGCGGGCCCGGCGCAAGGAACTGGATGTGTCGGCGGTGTCGATCCATGCCTACGCGTACATCGCCCAGGACTACGCGCTGCTCAACAGCGGCTCATCGATGGGTGACGGCTACGGTCCGCGACTGGTTGGCACGGGGGAACCCCGCGGCGATGCACGCCAGGAGGCGCGGGGTCGGCGCATCGCTGTCCCCGGCCTCCTCACCACGGCGTATCTCGCGCTTCGCCTCTGGCAGCCGGACTTCGAGGCGGTCGTCGTGCCGTTCGACCAGATCGAGGCTGCCGTCACGCGCGGCGACGCCGACCTCGGCCTGCTGATCCACGAAGGCCAGCTCACCTATGCCGATGACGGTTTCCGGCTCTGGGTAGATCTCGGCGCATGGTGGCTCTCCGAAACCGGCCTCCCACTGCCGCTCGGCGGCAACGTGGTCCGGCGCGACCTCGGGCCCGCGATCATCGACCAGGTTGCGCGCGACCTGCGGGCCAGCATCGTCTATGCCCTCGAACATCGCGCTCCGGCACTCGAACATGCCCGCCAGTACAATCGGGGCATCTCCGAGCAGCGCACCGACACCTTTGTCGGCATGTACGTCAATCGCTGGACCGTCGACTACGGCGACCGCGGTCGCGCGGCGGTACAGTTGCTGCTTGACCGAGCGGCGGTTGCCGGCGTCATCCCCGGGAAAGTGCACGTGGATTTCGTCGGTTGAACGCTTCCCGTTCTGGATTATCGCGTCATGGACCGATAATGTTGATGCAACCGATTGCCTCATGTCGCGGCGGGAGCATTCATGACCGGTAGCGCGTTCGCCACCACCGACCTCTCCAGCCAGCCGACGACGACGCTCATCGTCGACGATGAATCCGCGATCCGCAGTACGCTGCAGCGGTTCCTCGTCAGCATCGGCCACGAAGTAGTGACGGCCGAGAATGCAGCAGAGGCCGCACGCGAAGTGGCGCGCCGCCGGATTTCCTGCGTCCTTCTCGACGTCCGCCTCCCAGACGCATCCGGCCTCGACCTGGTGCAGGCCCTGATCGCCAAGGAACCGCACGTCGCGATCCTGATGCTCACCGCGGTCAACGACGCACACTCCGCCGCGCTCTGCATGCAGCGCGGTGCCATGGACTATCTCGTCAAGCCGGTCGATCTCTCCGAGCTGGAGCGCGCCATCACCCGGGCGCTGGCGCGCCGGCGCGAAATGATCGAGCAGGCCGAGACGCAGGCCTGGCTGCAGCGCGAGATCATCCAGCGCGGTGCCGAGCTCAGGCGCGAACGCGGCAACCTGGAGCGCATCTCGGTGGCGACACTGGAAGCCCTGGTCAACGCGCTCGAGGCCAAGGATCCCTATCTCCGCGGGCATTCGGCGCGCGTGGCGGATCTTTCCGCGACGGTCGCCGCGGAGCTGGGACTCAACGATGAGCAGGTGGAACTGGTGCGGACCGCCGGCCGGCTGCACGACATCGGCAAGATCGGCATCCGCGAATCAGTGCTGGGCAAGCACGGGCCGCTCACCGAGGAAGAGTTCGAGCACGTCAAGTCCCACGTCACGATCGGCGCGCAGATCCTGGCGCCGCTGACGCATCTCCGCGACGTCATCGGCTACGTGCGCTCTCACCATGAACGCGTCGATGCCACCGGCTACCCGGACGGTCTTGACGGCGAATCCATCCCGATCGGCGCGCGGATCATTGGCGCCGCCGAAGTGTACGACGCGCTCACCACTGCCCGACCCTATCAGGAGAAGATGACGCCGGAAGAAGCGGTGAACCGGATGCGGGATCTCACCGGAACCGTCATCCATCCCGATGTGCACCGAGCCCTCGCCGCCGTGGTGGCGCGCCGGAGTACACTGGTCTTCCTCGACGAGCGCGAAACACTCGAGTAGCTGGATTCTCCTGCGGATTCGCACATGCGTTCGACCGATCCGGCGCGCGTAACGCCGCCCCGCTGTTCCCGTCCGCCGCTGCCAGACTTGACCGATGCGATCCGGACTCGTCCTCCTCGAACTTCTCGTCGTAATGGTGCTGATCGGCCTCCTGGCCGCCGTCGCCCTGCCGGATCTGGCCTCGGCGATGGATCGAGCCGCCGTGCGCGAGGAGACGCTGCGCGTGGTGGCCGCGCTGGATGCGGCCCGGGGCGCCGCAGTCCGTCTCGGCGGCGAGGTTGCCCTGACATTGGCGGATAGCGCGTACCAGGTCACCGCCGTCTCGGGGAGCGACACCACCGTTCCGTGGCGCCGGCCGGGGCCGCTGACGCGCGGCACCACGCTCGGCGGCGGCGGAGCGCCGCTTCATTTTGGCCCGGCAGGATTGGCGATGGGAGCGTCCAATCGGACCATCGTGGTCGCCCGAGGAAGTGCCGTCCGTCGCATCGTGATTTCGAGATTGGGGCGAATCACCTACTGATGGAG
>JBOHRY010000368.1:0-9588 GCA_050732955.1 Gemmatimonadales bacterium
AGCGCAAACTCCTCGAGAAGCAGAAAGAGGGGAAAAAGCGGATGAAGCAGGTCGGCAGCGTCGAGATCCCGCAGGAGGCGTTTCTCGCGGTCCTGCAGGTCGAGTAGCCGTTGCGCATCGGCTTCGATGCACTGCGCGCCTTGCGCAATCGAACAGGACTGGGGAACTACTCGCGCCGGGTGCTGCGCGCGCTGCACGACGCCCGGCGCCCGCTCGAACTCTATCTCTTCACCTCACGCCCGCCGTTTGCCGAGTTTTCCAGCGTTGCCGACGAGCTCGGCGCCCGGGTCATCATGCCGCGACGTCTGGGTGCGCTGGCGCCGAGCCTGTGGCGAACGTTTCGCGCCGGGTGCTGCGCCGCGAGCTACGGCGTGGACGTCTATCACGGACTTTCACACGAGATTCCCCGCGACCTGCCGAAAACACGTGTCCCGTCCGTCGTCACGTTCCACGACCTGATCTTCGAGCAGTACCCTGAGTACTTCCCGCCGATCGATCGGCGGAGCTATCGCTGGCGCTACCGCTGGAGCGCACTCCACACCGACGCAATCGTGGCGGTGAGCCGCCGGACGCGTGACGATCTGATCGAGTGCTACGGCGTCGATCCCGGGCGGATCAACGTGATCCCGCCGCCAGTCGATCCCGCGTTTAGCGTCACTACGTCCGATGCGACGCGGGCGCAGGCGCGGCAAGAGTACCAGTTCCCCGCGGAGTACCTGCTCGCGGTGGGCACGCTCGAGCCGCGCAAGAACCACACAGTGCTGGTGGCGGCGATGGCACAGATCGCCCGACCCGAGCGGATACCTCTGGTGCTGGTGGGAAGCGACGGCGGCGGCGGCGCATCGCTGCGCCGCACGATCGAAGCCGCGGGCCTCGCGAGTGAGATCCTGATCCGCGAAAACGTCGCCACCGCCGATCTCCCCGCGCTGATGCAGGGTGCGGCGGTATTGCTCTACCCCTCAGTAATCGAGGGATTCGGGATGCCGATCGCCGAGGCGCTTTCTGCCGGCGTTCCAGTCGTCGCGGCGAGCGGCGGTCACCTCGACGACGCCGGCGGACCCGGAACGGCATACGTGCCTCCCCACGACCCGGCGGCGTGGGCTGCCGCGATCACCGCACTCCTGTCGGATACCAACAGGAGGGTGCTGATGCGCAGCGAGGGCCGTGAATACGCTCGCCGCTTCGATGGCACCGTGGTCGCCGCACAGCTCCTGGCGATGTACGATGCACTCGCCGGGGCCAGGTAGCTTTCGCCATGCGCTGGGTCATCGGTATCGATGTCGGCGGGACCAATTGCGTCGTCGGTGCCGTCCAGGCCGACGGTTCGCGCGTCGTGGGCGACCATTCGCAACCAACCGAGCCTGCTCGCGGGCCCGATGCGGTCATCGCCGATCTGGTGACGATGTCGAACCGGGCAGCCGACGCGGCGATGGCGGCTGATTCTTCCGCCGAAATCGTCGGTGTCGGCATCGGTGCGCCCGGTCCGCTCGATATCACGGCCGGCGTGGTCATACTCACACCCAACCTCGGCTGGACCAACCTGCCGTTGCGTGCGCGCGTGGCCGCGGGAATCGGCGTCGCTGCCGCGCTGGAAAACGACGCCAACTGCGCCGTGCAGGGCGAATGCTGGGTCGGCGCCGCGCAACGAGGCCGCAATGTCATCGGATTGACGCTCGGCACCGGGATCGGCGGCGGGATCGTGATCGACGGCAAGGTGTATCATGGTGCGTCCGACGCAGCGGGAGAATTCGGACACATGGTGATCGATCCCGACGGCCCGCTCTGCGGCTGCGGCAATCACGGCTGCCTCGAAGCCTTCGCCTCGGGGCGGAACATCGCGCGCCGCGCCCGTGAACTCCTCCAGTCCAGCGGACCGGGTACACTTCGTGACCTGGCCGGCGGCGATCCGGAACGGGTGACTGCGCAACTCGTCTACCAGGCGGCCGACGCCGGCGATCCGGTCGCCCGGCAGGTCGCCGAGGAGACAGCAAGGTATCTTGGCATTGGGGTCGCCAATCTTCTCAACATCTTCAATCCGGACATCGTGGTGATTCTCGGTGGAGTGAGCCGTGCCGGTGAGGGCCTCTTCACACCGCTGCGGCGCGAGGTGGTGCAACGCGCGTTCAGGCCGGCGGTGGACGCCTGCACCATCGTGCCCGGCGCGCTCATGGGATTGGCCGGGATCTATGGCGCGGCGCGCGCGTTTCTCGACCAGCGCGCCGCGGGGATGGTCTGATGCCGCGCGTCGGAGTGCTCGGCTCGCTGGTGTGGGACGAAATCCATGGCCGCGATCCGTTGGCGCCGCCGGTGGAGGAATGGGGCGGGATCGCGTACGCGCTCTCCGCGATGGATGCCGCCCTCCCCAGAGACTGGCAGATCGTCCCGCTGGTCAAGGTCGGGCGCGACCTCGCGCCGCGGGCGGCGGAGTTCCTTCGCTCGCTGGAGCACCTCGCTCCTGGAGCGCGATGCGTCGAGGTACCGGTCGCGAACAACCGCGTGACACTGCGATACCAGTCCCGGACCCGTCGCTGCGAACGGATGTCGGGCGGCGTTCCCGGGTGGACATGGCCGGAACTGGGACCGATGGTCGCTGATCTCGACGCGCTGTACATCAACTTCATCTCGGGTTTCGAACTCTGTCTTGGCACCGCGGAGGCGTTGCGTCACGGTTTCGCCGGCCCGCTCTATGCCGATCTGCATTCGCTCTTTCTCGGCATGGGGGGTGACGGGATGCGATCGCTCCAGCCGCTGCCGAATGCGCCGACCTGGTTTTCATTCTTCGACGTGGTGCAGGTCAACGAGGAAGAGATGGCGATGCTGGGCGGCGATCCGCTGCCGGTCGCGGCGGGGGCGATCGCGAGCGGTGTTTCGCTGCTCAACATCACGGTGGGTGAGCGCGGTGTGGTCTATGTGGCGCGACCGGGGTTCGCGCGACTGGCGGATCGTCATCCCGACGCTGCGCCGGCCACGGCGACGATCAGGGTCGAGCGCCTGCCGGCGGCAGCGGTGGATGTGAACGACCCGACCGGGTGCGGCGATGTGTTCGGCGCAACCTGCTTCGCGCGCCTGCTGGCCGGCGACGACGTCGCCGTGGCACTCAGCGTGGCCAATCACGCCGGTGCGCGCAACGCGACCTTTCGTGGCGCCAGCGGTCTCTCCCATCATCTTCGCGGCGGCCTGGTGCCCGCGTGACGCGAGTGGTGCCGGTGCCGCAGCACCTCGACCATCTCTCGGTGGACCAGCTGGCTGCCGGTCTGGGCCCGTGGCCTCCAACGGAACGCCTGCTGGTCGATGCTCATGCAACAGAGTGGTCGTCGCCCGCCGGATTCGTCGCTCTCATCACGCTCGGCCAGGCCCTGGCCGAACTCGGCGCACCGCAACCGGAGCTGGCGCTGCCCGTGGGTGATGGTGTCGCGTCGTACTGGGCGAAGGCCGGGGTGCTGCGTCACGCCGAGCAGCTTTTTCAGCTGCACGGCAAGGTTCCTCGCCGACGAGTGGACGAGACTAGCGACATCCTGCTCCCCCTGACGATCATTCGGAATGCGGCGGACGTCATGGAGATAGTCGGCCGGCTCACCGACCAGGCGACGCAGATCCTCAAGCATGAACTGGAACTCGAGTCGAGTGTGGTGGTCGGATTCGGGCAGTCGCTGTCCGAGGCCTGCCAGAACATCGTGGAGCACGCGGGCACGGCCGGGTGGGTGGCGGTGCATGTCTACGTTTATCGGCGGCGGCTCGGCGGCCGGAAGGTGGCGGTGATCGCGGTGAGCGATGCCGGCATCGGGTTCCGGCGCTCGCTCGAGGCGACGCAGGCAAAGCGGATCGGCGATCGCTGGGGCGATGCGCAGGCGCTGGAGACCGCGCTGATCCACGGCATCTCCAGATTCCGCGATCCTGGTCGCGGCCAAGGACTCACCGGCATCAAGCGCTATCTGGCGCGGTGGGAGGGAAAGATCTCGATTCGCAGCGGGACCGCGCGCGTGGCCATCGTCCCGGCCTGGGACGACGAACCGCCGCGCGTCGAAGGCCTTCCCTGGTTTCCCGGTTCGCAGGTCACCATCGTGATCCCCGGAAAGGAACCGTCGTAGTGGGTGCCATCATCCGGCTCGACATCGTGCTGCATGACGCGGTCACGACCGCGTACCGCGACCTGGTGACGCGGCCCACCGGTGCCGCGGTGCGCCACCGCGTGATCACGGTGTTGCAGGACCTGCCGGATGAACACGCCGAGCTCGACTTCTCCGAGGTCGGGCTGATGGATTTTTCCTGCGCGGATGAGGTGGTAGCCAAGCTGCTGGTGGAAACCACCGGGTGGCACCTCCCCCGACTGCGACTGGTCGGCGTACGTGAAGATCATGCCGAAGCGATCGAGTTTGCGCTGGCGCGGTATGACCTCGTGATGGTCGCCGTGCTGATCAATTCGCCCGAGCCGCGCCTGCTGGGTTCGGCACCGGACGACTGGCGCGACGCGTTCCGTACGCTGAGCCGGCTGGGCCGCGCCTCAGTGCCGCCGGTGGCGGATGAGCTCGCGTGGCCGGTCGCCCGAACCAGCGCGGCATTGCAGGGCCTCGCCAGCCGCCGCTGCGTGGTCGAGCACTCGGACGCCACCTTCGAACTGGGGGCGGTCGCGTGAACCGACGCCACGGACTTTCCACCATCTCGATCCACGGCAAGCCGCGCCGCGGCGCCGACTGGTCGCCGGCGGTGACTCCGATCTTCCAGAGCTCGACCTTTCGCAATCCGGTCGGCAGCGGCGACGAAGTCCTCTACACGCGATACGGCAACAACCCCAACCAGGTCGAGCTGGCCCGCAAGTACGCGCTACTCGAAGGAGCGGACCGGGCGATCTTCGTCGCCAGCGGGATGGCGGCAACGGCGCTGGCGCACCTGGCGGTGCTTCGTCCAGGCGATCACCTCGTCTCCTCGCGCTGGATCTACGGTGGAACCAAGGTGCTCTTCGACGGCGAGTTTGCCCGGAACGGCATCGAAGTCACCTACGTCGATCCGGATCATCCGCGCGAGTGGCGCAAGGCGATGCGCAAGAACACCCGCGCCCTGTTCGCCGAAGCGCTGACCAATCCGGTCATGCGCGTGGTCAACGTGCCGCTGCTGGCCAAACTCGCTCGCGAACACGGCGTTGCGTTGTTGATCGACTCGACCTTCGCGTCGCCGATCAATTTCCGACCGCTGGAACACGGGGCCGACATCGTCATCACCAGCGCCACCAAGTATCTCAACGGGCACAGCGACGTGATCGCCGGCGCGGTGGCCGGCAGCACCACATTGATCGACGAAGTCACTCGCCTGATGCGGGCGTGGGGGCCGGCGATCGACCCGCACGCGGCGTGGTTGATCGAGCGCGGCATGAAGACGATGGCGTTGAGGGTCGAACGCTGCAATAGCAACGCGATGACGGTCGCCAAGTGGGCGGTCACCCGGCCGGAATTCCAGGCGGTGCACTACCCCGGGTTGCGGGCGCACCCGGACCACGCGCTCGCCGCGCGACTGATGGACGGCTACGGCGGGCTGGTGGGCCTGGCGCTCAAGGGTGGCGCGCCCGCCGCACAGCGAATGCTGCAGGGACTCAAGGTCGTGGTGCACGCGCCTTCGCTCGCGGGCGTCGAATCGCTGATCTCCGAACCGCGCCTCACGTCGCACAAGTCGTTGACTCCGGCGGAACGTGCGGCTCAGAACGTTCCGGACGGCTTCCTCCGCCTGTCATGCGGGTGCGAGGACCCCGACGATCTCATCAACGATCTGGCGGGCGCGCTGAAGTGATCCGGTTCACGAAGGTCAGCAAGCGGTATCCCACTGGAACTGACGCAGCGCTCGACGAAGTAACCTTTCACATCGGACGCGGCGAGTTCGTCTTTCTCACCGGACACTCCGGCGCCGGCAATACCACGATCCTCAAGTTGATGTTCGGCGAGGAACGGCCGACCAGCGGCGACGTGCGGGTGTCCGGGTTCGCCATCGGGGCGCTCAAGCGCGAGGAGGTGCCTCGTCTGCGACGCCGGCTGGGGATCGTCTTCCAGGATTTCCGGCTCCTCGACGAGCGTACCGCTGCGGAAAACATCGCCTTCGCGCTCGAGGTCACGGGCGCCCGCCCCGACGTCATTCCACGCCGCGTGGCGCGAGTGCTGGAGCAGGTCGGTCTCGCCAACAAGGCCGACGCGCTCCCGCGCGAGCTCTCGGGTGGCGAGCAGCAGCGGGTCACCATCGCGCGCGCGCTGGTCAACGACCCGCCGGTGCTGCTCGCCGACGAGCCCACCGGCAATCTCGACGAGCGCGCCACCCGCGGCGTCTTCCAGCTCCTGTGCGACATCAATAGCGCCGGGACCGTCGTGGTGATGGCCACGCACGACCTCGACCTGGTGCGGCACGCCGGCAAGCGCACGCTCGAAATGCGCGACGGCCGCGTGGTCTTCGATTCCGACGCCGACGCCACGGAGGGCTGGTGAGCCTCGTGACGCGGGAGGCGCTGCATTCGTTCAAGCGGGCGCGAACACTGTCGGCGCTCTCCGTGACCACCATCGCGTTCGCGCTGTTCGTCACCGGGCTGTTCGAACTGGTCGCGCTCAACCTCCACGGCGCCATCCAGCAGATCGCCGAGCGGGTCCAGGTCGTCGCGTTCGTGAAACGAGACACGCCGAGTCAGGAGATTTCCGCGGCGCTCGGCGATATCGGGGTCTTCCCCGAAGTACTCAACGTGGAATACGTCTCCGAGACGCAGGCGCTGGAACGGGCGCAGCGCGAACTGACCGAATTCCGCGACGTGTACGAGAATCTCGAGGTCAACCCGCTGCCCCCGTCGATCGAGCTGACCCTCAAGCCCGAGTACCGCGACGCCGCGCACGCGGCCGCGGTGGCCGAGCGGCTGCGGGGCTACGACTTCATCGACGAGGTGAAATTCGGCCAGGACTGGGTCAAGCGCCTCGATTCGCTGCGCGACATCGCTGGCCTGGTCGGCCTCGCCATCGGACTCGCCTTCGCGCTGGTGTCGATCGTGATCATCGGTGTCACCATCCGGATCACCGTCCTGCAGCGGGCCCGCGAGATCCATATCATGCGGCTGGTCGGCGCGACCGACTGGTTCATCCGCGGCCCGTTCCTGCTCGAAGGCGCCATCAAGGGTCTGCTCGGCGGCGTCGTGGCCCTGGCCCTGTCGGGCGCGGTCTTCGCCGCGTTCCGCGCCCAACGCATCGGACTGGGAGTGGGACTTCGCTTCTTTCATCCTCTCGAAGGAATGCTCTTACTACTCTTCGGAGTGTTGCTGGGATTCGGCGGATCATTGGTAAGCGTTGGTCGGCATTTGAGACAGGTATGAGGTTCCCGCTTCTCTATTTTCCGTTCTCCATTCTCTCTGTACTTGTTGTTTCCGCGTCCGCGCAACAACCTACCCTTGATCAGTCGAAACGTCGTCTCGACGAGATCCGGTCTGAGCGTCAGGCCTTGGAGGGTCAACAGCTTCGCCTTCAGGGTCAGGTGAGTGACGTCGGCGCGACGCTGCGCAACCTCGAGAAGCAGCGCGACGCCACCAATCGGCTGGTCAACGAGATCGAGTCACAGATCAGCGGTCTCAGCTCCAGGCTGGATCATTCGACCGCCGAACTGACGCTGGCGCAGGACAACCTGATGGACCGGAAAGCCGTGCTGCAGCGCCGGCTGGCCGACATCTACAAGCGGGGACCGCTGTACACCTTTCAGGTGCTGCTCACGGCCGAATCGTTCGGCGACCTGCTGACGCGCTACAAGTACCTGTTCATCACGTCGCGGCAGGACCGGGCGCGGGTCGAAGAAGTGACCCGGCTGGCCCGCCGCGTCCAGATGGAGCGGGATACCGTGCTCGGCGTGCGCACCGAGCTGGACGAGCGCAAACAGGAGCGGCAGTCCGAGATCGACCACTACAACAAGCTCGCCGACGATCAGCAGCAGCAGCTGGTCCACCTGCAGCGCTCCGCGCAGCTCACCAGGCAGAAGCTCACTGCCGCGGAGAGGGACGAGGCCACGGTGACCAACCTGCTGGCGACGCTCACGCGCAACGAGCGCGCGGCGGCGGCGAGTCGAGCGGCCCGCCCGGAAACGGTCAACACGCCTGCTGTCGGCACGCTCTCGACCAGTGACATCGGCACGCTCGACTGGCCGGTCGACGGCGACATCGTGATCAACTTCGGCCCGGACACCCTGCCACAGTCCGAAGGCGGCGGCGTGATTCGCTGGACCGGCATCGGCATCAAGGCACCGGTCGGCACGCCGGTCAGGGCGGTCGCGGCGGGCAAGGTGGTGCGGGTGCAGCGGCTCTCTACGTACGGACTGGGCGTCGTTCTGCAACACGGCAACGGCTACTACTCGCTCTATTGGCAGCTGCAGAGTGCCACGGTGCATGAAGGGGAGCAGATCGCGCGCGGAGCCACCGTGGGGACGGTCGGCGGACAGAACACAGCCAAGGGCCCGCACCTGTACTTCGAGATTCGCGGCGACAATCAGATCGCACTCGACCCGATCGCCTGGCTGCGCAGCAAGAATCGATAGCCGGTTGGGAGGCTCGCGTTACGCCGCGGTGCCGATGCGCTCGACATCCTGAGACTTGCCCAGCATCAGCGCCTGCTCGACCATCGCGAAGAGATCTTCCGGTTTATGCGCGCCCGGGTGCGGATACGTGGCGATACCCGCCGTCAACCGGCAGCGTACGCCGAGATGCAGCTCGCCCAGGCCCGCGGGGCCAAGCTTTTCGCGAATCCGGTTGACGGTGAGGCGAGCGCCGTTGGCATCGGTCTCCGGAAGGACGAGCAGGAATTCCTCGCCGCCATAGCGCGCCACGAAATCCGGCGCGCGCAGTTCACGCTGCAGCAGCCGGCCCAGATCGGCGAGGACGCGATGACCGCCGTCCCGGCCCAGGCGCTCGTTGATGACGCGCATCCCGTCGACATCGAGGAGCACCAGCGCGAAGGTCACGTCGTAGCGCCGCGCGCGTTCGAACTCCTCCCGGATGCGCCGGTCGAGTGCATCGAGCGTGGCGCAGCCGGTGAGCGGATCGACGTGTGCGGCCATTGCCTGCCGGCGCGAGATGGCGCCGCGGCGGTCATCGGCCTCGAGGAGTCGCGACGTGGCCGCCACGGCGAGCTCGGCGAAGGCGACTGCGCCGGGAGTGAGCGATGGTTCGCCGCGACGAGTCCGCAGCACCACCGTGCCGATCGGTCGGCCGAGCGGAGAGAGCGGAATGGCTGCCGCGGATTCTATTTCGGGTTGCGCGGCAGTCGCTGCGAGCACGGGCATCGGCGCGAACATCGCCGAACCGACGGCGTCGCGAATGAAAACCGTTTCGCCGGAAGTGAACGAGGCGATGGCATCCGGCCAGCGCTCGAGTTCGACGTCGATATCACGAACCTTGGGAGCGTCCGTCGCAGCCACCAGTCGACCGGTGCCACTCGACTGGGTGTGAAGCACGCAACTGACGGAACGAAGATCGAGGGCGTTCGCCAGCGACCGCACCAGGGCGTGCAGCATCTCGTCGCGGTGCAGTTCGGTGGCGACGTCCTGCAGGATCTCGAAGAGCTTGAGGTCGCTGCCGCCGGGACCGTGCAGCGT
>JBOHRY010000369.1:0-3620 GCA_050732955.1 Gemmatimonadales bacterium
ACCCGATGCTGCCATCCGTGAGATCCTCGACGGCGCCGGAGCTGCCGACTGCACCCTGCGCGCTGACCCTGTCGCCGCGCAACGCTTCGTGGTCCGCGACGGGGTGCCGGTGCCGCTACCGCACACGGTGGCCGAGTTCACGGCGTCGCCGCTCCTGTCACTCGCGGGGCGGCTCCGGCTGATCAAGGAACGGTTCATCCCTGCGCATCGCGAGAGCAGCGACGAATCGGTCGATGCGTTCGCGCGTCGCCGGTTCGGCGACGAAGTTGCCGACCGCATGTTCGATCCGCTGGTCGCGTCCACGTCGGCCGGCGATCCCCAGGTGCTGCTGGCGCGTTATGCGTTCCCGAACACCGTTGGCCACGAGCAGCGTTCCGGCTCCGGGTTGCAGGGCAACCTGCGGGCGCGAATGGAACAACGCCGGCGCGCGAAGGGAAAGCCGCGCGAGGCGTGGTCCGGGAGATCGGGCATGCAGCAGGTGGCGCGCCAACTGGCAGCGCACATCGCCGACATCCGGACGGGGGCGCGAGTCGAGCGCGTGAGCGGTCTCGATGGACGCGTATCCGTCGAGGTGAATGGCGCCGCGGCGGAATCGTTCGACGGAGTCATCGTCGCGGTCCCGGTGCCCGCGCTCTCGCAGCTGTCGTTCGACTTGCCTGGCGCTGAAAAACTGGACGCGGTCAGTGGCATCCCCCAACGGTCGATCGTGGCGGTCTCGCTCGGCTACCGGCGGCAGGACGTGGCCCATCCGCTCGACGGTGGCCGGATGCTGGTGCCGTCGATCGAACGGCTCGCCCTCCTGTCGGCGGTCTTCCCGTCCTCAATCTTTCCGGAACGTGCACCGATGGGGCATGTCCTGATCACCGCCTATCTCGGCGGAGCGCGCCGGCCGGAGGCGATCGACTGGCCGGAGGCCGAGCTCGTGGCCACCGCGCATGGGGAGCTCGCCCTGCTGCTCGGCATCAGCGGCGAGCCACGAGTCCACCGCGTTGCTCGCTGGCGCGATGCACTGCCGCAGGCAGTCGCCGGGCATTCCCGGCGCTTCGCCGCAGCCGATTCCGTCGAAGCTGCGGCCGGTGCCGTGGCGTTCACCGGAGCCTGGCGAGACGGATTGTCAGTCGCCGAGGTGCTCGCCGGCGGGGTGCACGCGGCCGACCGGCTCGCCGTGCGGCGCGAATGGCGGAGTGTGCCGACTCCGGGTTGAGCTCCCCCATCATTATCTCCGCTGCAACCTGCTCGCCGGTTCGGCATCCTTCGCGATGCGTTCGCGTCTGTGTCGGCCTGCCACAGCGACACGTCATGTAGCCAGGTTCCCGGCTGCACAACGTCACCGCTTCGTCGCAAGGATTTCGCCATGCCGTCTGGATCGCGTCGGCTCCGATCGATCGTGATGTTCGCAACCTCTGGAGCGATGATTCCCGCGACGCTCGCAGCGCAGGCGTCGCTGGGACTCAAGGGAGGTGTCTCGTTCGCCACGCTGTCGAACAAGGCGCCTGACTGGAAGAGCCGCACGGGGTTCGCACTGGGTGCTGCGTTCGACCTGGGCTCCGGCCTGATCGGCATTCAACCCGAGGTGCTATACGTGCAGAAGGGCGTGACGTTCGGCGGCTCGCCCACCTCGTCCTCCGACGCGCCGCGTCTCGGCTACATCGACGTGCCGGTGCTGCTGAAGCTCACCGTGCGTACCCCCGGGATCCAGCCGATGGCGTACGCTGGACCGTCGGTGAATTTTCGCCTGAGCTGCTCGGTCAACGGCGCGGACTGCAAGTCACTCACCAAGGGCACAGACTACGGCGTCGTGCTGGGCGGCGGGGTGCGGCTGGGAGGCGGTCACGGCTTTACCGTAGAGGGCCGATATACGTGGGGGCTCAAGGACGTGCACGATCCGGGCGCCGGGGTCGCGAATCAGACCCGAACCTTTCTCCTGCTGGCCGGAGTCTCACTGTAGCGGACCGTAGCGGGCGGGACCCTCCGGCCGACCTGGCGCGTTAGTCTTCCCGCGTGTCATCCAATCTTCGCCTCCGGATCGCAGTCGCGGCATCGACCGGGCTCACGATTCTGGTGCTGGTGTTCGCGGCGACCATTACCAGCGCGGTTCAGGTGCGCCGGTCAGTGGGGCAGCTCGCCGACGTTCACCAGGCGTCGGAGGGGTTGCGCTCGATTTCCAACAGCGTGCTCGCCATGACGTCGAACGAGCGTGGATACCTGCTGACTGGCGACACCGCGTACGTCGCGTCCTACGACGCCGCGCAGCAGTCACTGCAGCGCCGGATCAACATGCTCCGTCCGTTGCAGAGCGTACTTCCGGCCGACTCCGCCCGGTTCGAAGCTCTTGACTCACTGCTGAGCACCGAGGTCTCCGAATTGAACGCCGCGCTGGCGGCGTACAGCGGTCACGAGTCGAACGGCGCGGTGCGGCAGCTGGCGCGAAACCAGGCGACAGGAGCGCTCGACAGCCTCAACGCGACGCTGGGCGGGCTCAATCTCGCGGCCGAACGCCAGCGGCAGCACATCAGCAGCCAGAACGCACGCGCCACGCGCACGCTGATCCTCTCCGAAGTGATCGGCGGCGTCGTCGCGATCCTGCTGCTCCTCACCGCCGTGCGGCGGATTTCGGGAGACCTTGACGCGCGTGAACTGGTGGAAGCCTCGCTGCGGCGTTCCGAGCGCTTCCTCGACTCGATCGTGGACATGCTGCCGATGATGGTCAGCGTGAAGGACGCCGTGGCGCTGCGGTTCATCCGGGTCAACCGGACGGCCGAACAGTTGCTGGGCCTGCCGCGCGAAGCCGTCGTCGGCCGTGACGACCACGAGCTCTTTCCCGCGCCACTGGCCGACGGATTCGCCACGATGGACCGGGCGGTGCTCGCGAGCGATGTGGTGCGCGACATCCCGGAGGAAGTGCTCGTGGCGCCGAATGGGGCCGTTCGCACGCTGCACACGCGCAAGGTGGCGATTCACGACGATGGGGGACACCCCGCCTATCTGCTCGCCGTGTCGGAGGACATCACCGACCGGAAGCGCGCGGAATCCGACATACTGCGCGCGCGCGAGAATGCGGAAGCTGCCAACCGGGCCAAGTCCGATTTCCTGGCCAAGATGAGTCACGAACTTCGCACGCCGCTCAATTCGATCATCGGTTTTTCCCAGCTGCTCGAGGAGGAGAATTTCGGTCCCCTGAACGAGCGGCAGCGCCGCTACATCACCAACGTCCTGACCAGCGGGCGGCAACTGCTCGACCTGATCAATGACGTGCTGGATCTTTCCGATCTCGAGTCCCATTCGGTCGAACTCGAATATGAAGGGATCGATCTGTACTTGCTGCTCGCCGGAATCTCGGAGCACGCGCGGAGCTGGGCGATCAAGGCGGGATTGACATTTCGTCTCGACTGCAAACAGTCCCAGGGCCCTTTCCTCGGTGATCCGCGCAGATTGAAACAGGTGCTGTTCAACCTTATCGCCAATGCATTCAAGTACACGCCGCGCGGAGGCACGGTCACGCTCGGCGGACGCATCACGGCGGATGAGGTCAATTTTTTCGTGGCGGACACCGGACCTGGCGTGCCGCCCGACATCATGGCTTCGGTGTTTGACCGCTTCTCGGCGAGCGGGGGTGCCGT
>JBOHRY010000370.1:0-2756 GCA_050732955.1 Gemmatimonadales bacterium
CACCACGACCGGTGAACTGTTGGCGTTGTTGCTCCGCCAGCGCATCAGCGCGAGTTCGTCGCGAAGCTGCATGTACGCCGGCCAGATGTAGTCGAAGAACTGGATCTCGACGACCGGTTTCATCCCCCGCGTCGCCAGTCCGATCGCCCGGCCGATGATGTTCGCCTCGGCCAGCGGCGAGTTGAAGACGCGGATTCCGCCGAGCTGCTTCTGCAGCCCTCGCGTGACCGTGAAAACGCCGCCCTTACCCTTGACCTCGGGAAGGTTGGCTTCGCGCGACGCGTCCGCGATGTCCTGGCCGAAAACCAGGATCTTCGGTTCCCGGGTCATCTCGTCGCGCAGGCACGCATTGAGCAGATCGACCACCGTGGTGGGCTCACCGGCGAACTGCGGATCGTCCTCGGTGTCGAACTGTTCGGCGGTCGGGTCGACGTCGGGCGAATAGACGTAACGATAGAGGGTGTCAGGCGCCGGCTGCGGTGACGCCAACGCGATTCCTGTGGCGACCTCGATCTCCTCATTCACCTGGCTCGAGATCAGGTCGAGTTCCGGCTGGGTCGCGATGCACTGCTCCAGCAGATAGGCCGGGAACCTCGTCAGCGGATCCTTGGCGGCGTCGGCCTGCCGCTCGGATGGCGGACGGTAGCTCACTTCGTCGTCCGACTGCGAATGCGAGTATGGCCGGATCACCTTGGCATGCACCAGGGCCGGACCCTTGCGCTGCCGGGCGTAGTCGTGCGCCTTGAGCAGCACGTCGTACGAAGCGATCGGATCGCACCCGTCGACTTCCTGCACGAACAGATTCGGAAACGAGCGCACCAGCTTGGAAATCGATCCGCCCGCGGTCTGCACCTCGACCGGGACCGAGATGGCGTAGCCGTTGTCCTCGATCAGGTAGACGATCGGCAGCTTGAGGTTGCAGGCGGTGTTGAGCGACTCCCAGAACTCACCCTCGCTGGTGGTGCCTTCTCCCGCCGTGCAGAGCACCACTTCGTCACCCGCCGTCAGTTCTCGCGTGCGTTCATCCGCCGAGGCACGCAACCAGGTTTCGGCCGATCCCACGGCCTGGAGAAACTGGGTGCCGGTGGGGCTCGACGTGTTGACGATGTTGAGCTCCTTGTGACCCCAGTGCGACGGCATCTGCCGCCCGCCACTGTTCGGATCGTCGGCTGCGGCCACCGCCGAGAGGAGCTGCTCGGTCGCCGTCATGCCAAGACCGAGGCAGAGCGCGCGATCACGATAGTAGAGGTAGAACCAGTCGTATCCCGGTCGGAAGACCCGCGCCGCCGCTACCGTGACCGCCTCGTGCCCGGCACTGGAGATCTGGAAGAAGATCCGCTGCTGGCGCTTGAGGAGGAGTTCCTTGTCGTCGAGGCGCCGCGACAGCAGCATCAACCGGTAGCAGTCGAGGAGATCCGACTTCTCCAGACGAGGGGCTGGGCGGGACCGGGACTGGGTACGGGTGGCCATACCCTAAGATGGCCCGAGCCCGCGGACTGGCAAAGTGGTCAATGCCGTCCGAGAATCGCCGGGGCGCGGGCAAAGAGCTGAACCGCCGCGACCACGTCGGGGTCGTTGCTGATCGAAAGGTCACGTCCCGCGGCCTCGTCCCATCGCACGGTGGCCGCCTCGGCCGCCAGCCGACGCGCCATCGCCGAGCGAGTTGCCGCGTCGAGCTCAGCCGGGACACCAAGCCGTGATCGGACTCGCGCGAGAAGCGGCGGGAGGAGCCGGTCGGACCACGTCGCCGATCCGTGCAGCAACGCGGTCCGCGCGGTCGCGTCGGTGCCGAGTGTCAGTGCCACGCTGTCGGCGACGGCGCGATCCCAGCCGCTGTCGGCGGCAACCGTGAACCAGCGCGGAATGCGCGGCGGTGCGGACAACGCCACGTCGGGAGCGATTCCGCCGCCTGCCTTGACCGGGCGTCCATGCACCGTCTTGAAGACGCGAGTCGTGTCCTGCCAGGCGGAATCACCGGCGAAGGCGTAGTACTGCTCCAGCTGCAACCCGGTGTAGGGTCGCTGGATGTAACGGCCACTCGGTGAAATGACGTGACCGACGGTGAGTTCGACCATGCCGTCGGGCACCATGAACGCCGTCTGCATCAGCGCCTTGCCGAATGACCGCCGGCCCGCAACGATCGCACGATCGTTGTCCTGCAGCGAACCCGTGAGCGCCTCGGCGGCACTGGCACTTCCCTGATCGATCAATACCACGAGCGGCAACTCGGTGAAGTCGCCCGAGCCCTTGGTGCGATACTCCTGATTCACGGACTTCTGCCTGCCCTTGGTGGAGAAGACCAGTGAATTCGCGGGCAGGAATTCCGACGCCATCGCGACAGCTTCGGTCACGATGCCACCAGGGTTGCCACGCAAGTCAATGATCAGGCGAGTCGCCTTCTCGCCGCGCAGGCGCTTCACGGCGTTGTGCACATCGTCGGCGGATTTCTCGCCAAACTCCGCCAGCTTGAGGTAACCGGTGCCGGCGTCCACCATCATTGTCGCGGTGACATAATTCTCCGGTCTGGGCATTTCCCGCTTGACGGTGACGCTGACGCTGTCGGGTTCGAGGCGTGGTCCGCGCTCGATCAACAGCTTCACCTGGCTTCCCTTGTCACCAGCCAGGCGCAACGCAATCGCGCGGCCATTGAGTCCCGCAACCGGCACGCCGTCGATGGCGACCAGCCGGTCCCCGGGCCGCACACCGGCGTGATCGGCAGGCGACCTTTCGGTAACCGACAGGAAGGTGGGAATTCC
>JBOHRY010000371.1:0-7371 GCA_050732955.1 Gemmatimonadales bacterium
CTGGCACAGTGCGGCTACGACGGGGCATCAGGGGCCCACTCTGCGGCTGAATTGTCTTGGGAGAGAACGCGAGTTACCTGCTCAAGATGGCAGGTGCGGACGGCTTGTCAAGAGGGCCTAAATGTAAACATTGCAACAACTTACAGCAACATAACTTGGCGATTTGCTGCACATCATCCACACTAGGAAATCCACATCGATGTGCAGGAATCCTACAACCACAATACACCAGTAGTGTTACGCAGGCGCCACAGGGTAACGGAATGTTGGAAACAGAGAGAAGAGAGAACGGAAACGAGAGAAATGGGAGAGACGAGAGACGATAGAAGCGGCATCACTTCTCTCGTCTTGCTTCTCTCCCACTTCTCTCGTTTCCATTCTCTCTTCTCTCAGAGCATTGCCGCTACGATCTCAACGTCCAGTGGATGCGTCCATTCGTCGTTGTTTCGGGCTGCTTCGCCGAACGCTGCAAGGAGCGAGGCCCTGACTTTTCCGTGGCGATTTTTCTTGTCGCTGCGCATCAGGTCGATGATGCGATCGCGATCCAGGCCGTTCGGAACCGTGACCGGTAGTTTCATGCGCTGGAGCAGGTTGGCGACCTGGTCGGCTGTGCCCGGTCGCGCCACGCCCATCGACTCGCCGACGCGCGTTTCGATCACCAGTCCGATCGCGACCGCTTCGCCGTGCGGAATCGCGTAGTCGCTCGCTCCTTCCAGCGCGTGCGCCACGGTGTGGCCGGCGTTGAGGACCGCGCGTCGATCGACCTCGCGCTCGTCCGTCATGACGATATCGGCCTTGAGACCGGCGCTGGTGCGGATCAGTGATTCGAGCGTTCCGCTTGCGCGCGCCGCGATTCCCGGTGCATTGGTCAGCAACCACTGACCGAATGACGCGTCCAATGTCACGGCGTGCTTGACCGCCTCGGCCAGGCCTTCGCAGTAATTCCGTTCCGGTAGCCTATTCAAGGCCGACGGATCGCAGAGCACGGCACTCGGGGGATGAAAAGCGCCAACCAGGTTTTTTCCCCGCACCGTATTCACTCCGGTCTTGCCGCCGATCGAGGCGTCGAGCATGGCAAGGGTGGTGGTCGGCACGGCGATCCACGGGACGCCGCGATGATATGTCGCCGCGACGAAACCACCGAGATCGCTGGCGACGCCGCCACCGAACGCGACGAGCACGGTGTGCCGATCGTAGCCGGCGGCGAGCAGCTGATCGGTGAGTGTCGCCCAGCGTTCGCGCGACTTGCTCGATTCGCCGGCGGCGAAGCTGAAGACCGTGGCGCCCGGCAGAGGCGACCCCAGTGCCGCCAGCGCGCCATCATCGGCGATCACCGCGATGCGCGCGCCGGGATGCCGCTCATCGATCAGGCTTGGCAAGAGGTTCCGCGCGCCCGCCTGGACGATGACCGCATAGCTCCCACCGCCATGCCGGACTACCAGCGGTTTTACCAGGTGACGTCCCCGGTGCCATCGCGGTGGTTGGCGACCCTCGCGAGCGTGAAGAGGAGATCCGAAAGCCGGTTGAGGTAGACCAGGAAGAGCGGCGGAACATCGGACATCCCGGCGAGTGTCACGACGCTCCGCTCCGCGCGCCGGCAGACCACGCGCGCCACGTGCAGCGCCGCGGCCTTTGGGTTCCCACCGGGGAGGATGAATGCCTTGAGGGGAGGCAGTTCCTGGTCGGCGGCGTCAATCGTGGCCTCGAACGCGGCGATGCGCGATTCGTCGAGGTTTGCCTTCGCGAGCGCCTTTTGCACCTTGGCGGGATCGGGCGTGGCGAGGTATCCGCCGATCGAAAAGAGATCGCGCTGAATCGCCTCGAGATCGGCCGCGAAGAGTTCGAGCGGCGGCGTTGCGCGAGCCACACCGATGAACGAATTGAGTTCGTCGACATCGCCATATGCCGCGACGCGGGCATGATCCTTGGCGACGCGTCCCCCGCCAAAGAGGCCGGTCTCGCCGAGGTCGCCGGTTCTGGTATAGATCTTCACCCCGGGAAAGCTAGCCGGGAAAGCGTCGATCAACTCCTGGACTGACGCACCACATCGAGCATCTCTCCGACTGACACGAACTTTTCGCGCGGCCGTCCCGCCGCGCGACCGTGGTCTGCTTCGGCGCGATCGATCGCCTGCCAGTCGGCCCACGAAACGACGTCGATGCCGCGTTCCACCAGAAGCTGATCGAGGTCGGCGGCACTCCGCCGAGCCGGCGCCAGACGTCCGGATACTGCGTCGGCGAGAAGATGATCCACGGTCTCCGCCGCGCACGCCTTGTTGGTGCCGATAATTCCATGCGGGCCGCGCTTGATCCAGCCGGCGGCATACACACCACGAATCGGCGTGTGACTTCCCGGCGCCTCGACCACCCGGCCGCTCACGTTGGGAAAGACGCCGCGATCGGGCTCGAACGGTATCCCGGGGATCTCGACACCGCGATACCCGACGGAACGAAAGACGAGCCCTACCGGCACGGTAAACTCGACGTCGGTGGGAACGGCGCGCACGCCGCCGCGCCCGTCGGATACCAGCCGGTTCCTGACGATGCGGATCGCTTCGACGCAGTCCACGCCGTGGAGTTCCACGGGCGAGACGTTGAAGTGAAAGACGATGCGGCGGGGCGCGCCGGTGTTCCCTCGCGCCGCCCAGTGCCGCAGGATGGTGAGGTTGTTTTCCGCCGTGCGGTCCTCGGCGGCGGCCAGGTGTTCGCGACTCAGGACATCCAGCTCGAGGTCCGCCGGATCGACGATCACATCGACGCCTTCGAGTTCGCCGAGTTCGCGAAGCTCCGGCGTGGTGCACGCCGCCTGGACCGGGCCGCGCCGCGCGAGAATGTGCAGCTCTGCGAGACCGGCACCCCGGAGCGTCTCGAGCGCGTGCGCCGCCAGATCGGTCGTTGCGAGATGGTCCGGCGCGCGCGCGAGAATCCGGACCGCGTCCATCGTGACGTTGCCGATGCCGATCACCGCTGCCGCACGCTGGCTCAGGTCGAATTGCCGTTCGGCGTAGTCGGGATGACCGTTGTACCACGCCACCAGTTCGGTGGCGGCGTGGCTGCCGGGAAGGTGCTCGCCCGCGATACCCAGGTGGCGATCGGTCTCGGCGCCCACGGCGTAAATGACGGCATCGTAGTGCAGGCGCAATTCCGCCGGCGTGATGTCGCGTCCAACCTCGACGTGACCGAGAAACCGGAATCCGGGTTGTGATGCAATGCGATCGAAGACGCGCGTGACGGACTTGATCTTCGGATGATCGGGCGCCACGCCGCCGCGCACCAGGCCGAACGGCGTCGGCAGCCGTTCGATCAGGTCGATGGCGATGCTGGGAGCGCTCTTCTGCAGCGATTCGGCTGCATAGAAGCCGGCGGGACCCGAGCCGACGATTGCGACGCGCAGCTCGGATGGCGGGATGGACATGCGGAAAAGCAACAGCGGAAGGACGGAAAATCAAAGGCGCATCCGCTCAACCGCATCACGCAACGGCGCGGCGTTGCCAGAAGCAATCGGCAGTACCGGCGCCTACGGTCTGGCGAGCTCCACGACGACGCTGTCGATCGCGGCCAGCATTCGCGTGCCGCCGATGATCTGGTGATTGGCCATCACTGAAAAGACGAGGACCCGTCCATCCGGCCGCTCGACGAATCCGCTCAGTGTGTTGACCCCGCTGATCGAGCCGGTTTTCGCGTGCACGGCGGTGGCGGCAGGCGTTCCGGCGAAGCGGTCCTTGAGCGTGCCAGGTTTGCCGCTGGCTGGAAGTCCGGCGTAGATCGCCGCGAAATTGGCGTGCTTGCGGGCCCAGGTCAGCAGGCGCGTGAAGGCGAGCGGCGTGACGAAGTTGTTGCTCGCGAGTCCCGATCCGTCCTGCAGCGAGAACTCGGTAGAATCGATCCGCACCGAATCGATCAGGAACCGGCGTTCGACCTTGCGGCCTTCTTCCCACGAGCCTGCAGCGCCGAACTGCCGACCGAGTTGCTTGAGCAGCATCTCGGCGAACCAGTTCTGCGACGGACTGAGAATCGGGTAGAGCCAATCCCGCAGCGGTCGCGACGTGACTTCGGCGAGCGGCGGGGATGATCGCGCCGCCGGATAGCTGAACGAATCGAGCGTCGATCGCGTGTCGCCGCGCACCACGATGCCCACCGCGGCAAGTTCGTGGCGGAACGCCAGCGCGGCGTAGCGATTGGGATCGAGCACGGCCGCCGATTCGTCGCGCGGCGACGCACCCGCCGGGAAGCTTCCCGTGGCGAGATACGACAGTCCATCGGCGCTGCGGAAGATGTCGAAGGTGCGGCGCGATCCGCCGGGACCCGTTTCCGATCGATTGTCGAGCTGGAATGCGCCAAGATCGGGAGTCATCACCAGCGTCGGTGGAGCTGCGGGCACCGCGCCGGGCACCTCGTGGAAATCGACCGAATTGTCGTTGAAGCCCAGCCCGGAGACCGGCGCGGCATACCACCAGCCGAGATCGTACGACTCCCAGCCGGGATGAATGATTTCAGGAGTGAAGTACGATCCGTCACCGACGAGATCGCCGGCCACGGCGCGAATCCCGCGGTCGCGGAGTTGCTGCGCGAGCTGATGCAGCTTGGCGGCGGGATCGCGATCACAGACACCTGGTTGCGTCGTGTCCGCGGCGTAGCAGCGCCTGGAGAAGGTGGGATCGCCGCGACCGTACAGGATCAGGTCCCCGTCGAGCACGCCGTTGGTGATCGGGCCGGTGCCGAACACGGACGTCCGCACGGTGAAGGAGGGCCCGAGCAATGCGTTCGCGGTGATGCTCACCACCAGCTTGGTGTTGCTCGCGGGGACGAAGAGCCGGTCGGCGTTGCGTCCGAAGAGCAGATGACCGTCGAGGTCGGTGACGGCGACACCCCAGAACAGATGCTCGAGACCGGGCGCATCGAGCCGGCGATCGAGACGCTCGCTGAGCGATTGGCTGGAAAGTCCTGGCGCAGCAGCGAGCAGCAACGCTCCCGCGAAAAGTGCTCGTCTAGTCAAAGACCACCCGGGGATCGGCCGCGGCATAGCAGAGGTCCGTGACGAGGTTGGCGAGGACGAACACCAATGACAGGAAGAGGATACTACCCTGGATGGCCGGCAGGTCGCGCTTGTCGATCGCGGTCAGGACGTAGCGCCCGACCCCGGGCCAGGAAAAGATCGTTTCGGTGAGGATCGATCCCGTAAGATACGCGCCGAAATCAAGCCCGATCACCGTGATGATCGGCAGGAGCGCGTTCCGGAACGCGTGCCGGAGGACGACTTCACGTTGGCTCAAGCCTTTGGACCGCGCGGTTCTCACCAGGTCGCTCCGCAACGACTCCTGCATCGATGCGCGCGTCATCCGGGCGAGCATGGCGATCGACCGCATGCCCAGAGTGACGGCCGGCAGGACGAGAAAGAGCATGCCGCCGTATCCGGACGGCGGTAGCCAGCGCAGTGCCACGGCAAACAAGAGGATCAGCAGCAAGCCGACCCAGTAGACCGGGAACGAGATGCCGAGGTAGGCGCCGAGGGTCGCGAAGCGATCGAGCCACGATCCCGGGTAGATCGCGCCGAGGATCCCGACGACAAGGCCGATCGAGATCGCCAACGTCATCGCGGCGGTGGCGAGTTTGAGCGTTGCCGGAAACCGGTGCACCAGCTCGGTCCGGATCGGACGGCCGGTGATGTAGCTGCGACCGAGATCGCCCGTGACGACGTTGCCGAGATAGCGCGTGAATCGCAGCGCGATCGGATCATCGAGATGCAGCTCGCGGCGGGCTCGGGCGACGGTGGCGCTGTCGGCATGTTCGCCGACAATCGCTGCGACCGGATCTCCGGGCGCCAGGTAGAGCAGTGCGAAGGTCACGGCGAGCACGCCCAGGAGCGTGGGGATGAGCAACAGGAGACGGAGTGCGATGTAACGGATCATCGGGTGATCGTGACGCCGGTCCATCGCTGGCCGGTGAACACCAGAGGATATCGCCAGCCGTGCACCTCGGGGCGCATCGCCCAGAGGTCGGTGGGAAACCAGCAGAAGATCCATGGAGCGAGGTCGAATACCCGCGCGTCGATTCGCCGGAGGAGCATCACTTTTTCGGCCGAATCCGTCGTGGTGCGAGCGCGCACCAGCAGGGTGTCGAGCGACGGCACATTGAGAAAGGCGTAGTTGCCTCCGGCGCCGCGATTGCTCGAGTGAAAGAGCGGGTAGGTGAAGTTCTCGCCGTCGGGATAATCGGCGAACCAGTCGGACAGGAAGAGATCGGCGTCGCCGCGCCGCGCCGCTGCTCGCGCGGTGGCCGGATCGCGTTCGACGATCTCCACCGTCACGCCGACCTGGCGAAGGTCTTCCTGGATGGCCTGAGCGATGCGGGCGAATTCGGCTCTCGGCGAGCGCCAGAGCTGCAGGTGCAGGTCGGTCGCATGACCGGATTCGGCGAGGAGGCGGCGCGCCAGCGCGGGGTCGTAGGAATAGCGCGTGCGCGCGGAGTCGTAGCCGTCGAGTCCCGGCGGGATGCTCCCCGCCGCGAGGACGCCCCGATTGTGCATCACGCGTGCAAGGATCACCGGGACATTGACGGCATGGTTCAGCGCCTGGCGCACCCGCACGTCGGCGAGCGCGCCACGTTGCGTGTTGATCGCGACGTACCATGCACGAATCGCCGTGCGCGCCTGCAGTTCGGATCCGTGGTCCCGCTCCCAGCGTTCGGTTTCGCCGCCGGGAATCTCGACGACCGACAGGCGTCCCGATTCGTATTCGGCGGCTTCGGTAAAGACCTCGGGGATGATGCGCACGCGAAGCGTGTCGGAGAGCGCGGGACCGCCCCACCAATGATCGTTGCGGGCGAATACCAGCAGGTCGTCATGCGACCACGACACGAATTTCCAGGGACCGCTGCCGATCGGCGATTCGCCGAAGTCGTCCGGCACGGGTGTCGGCACGATGGCGGCGACCGGCATCGCGAGGAGCTTGGGAAAGATGTTGAGCGGCTGCGTGAGCCGGAACACCAGCGTGGTCTCGTCGGCGATCGAGAAGCCGCGCAGATCCTGCGCGCCCGAATCGACCACCGCGGCCGCGCCGTCGATCGGCAGCAGTGGCCAGATCCGGCCGCCCTGCTTTCCCATGCGCAGCGCACGAAGCAGCGATGCATGGATCGCGGCGGCATCGAGTGGGCGTCCGTCGTGAAAGGTCACGCCGCGTCGCAGGTGGAAGGTCCAGACGCGTCCGTCGGGTGACGGGATCCACGACGTGGCGAGGCCCGGGACCAGGCGGCCGTCGGGGTCGAACTCCGCGAGGTTGTCGAAGAGGAGTGTCACGGCTTCGCCGGTTGGAACGTCCGTGGACAATGCCGGATCGAGCGAGCGGGGATCACTGGACCAGTAGTACTTCAACCC
>JBOHRY010000372.1:0-6778 GCA_050732955.1 Gemmatimonadales bacterium
CGGCGGCGGTGGCGGTGGCGGTGGCGCAGCCGCCGGTGGCGTACCCGGAGGGCCAGCCGGACGCGGCGTTTGCTGAGGTTGCTGCACCGGCTCGCGACCGTTCGGCCTCGGCCGTCCGTGGAACTGCGGCGGCGGGGGCGCAGCCACCTGTGGAGCGGTCATGCCCGGCGGGTGCGGAGCTGGCGTCGCACCGCGGCCGGTCTCAGGCCGGCGGCCCCGCGGCGGAAGAGCGATCGGCTGTCCACTGGCTTCCGGCACCGTGCTTGGCTGCACCGTTCGCACAGCAGCGGGTGGTACCGGCACTGCAGCGGATTCGACCGGACGGGCTCGCACGAACGCGTCGCGCGGTACGGCGGTCACCGCGCCCGGGACGTTGCGATTCGCCAGCGGAACGCGATGGATGTCCCGCTGGCCCAGGTTCACGCCGATCTGGAGCGGCCCCACGTTGATGTTGAGTCGGTTGACGTACGCCGGCGTGGCGTGATAGGCCGGTACGTAGCGTTCGCCCGGCGCCAGCGGAACCCAGCCTACGCCGCCTCCGCTTCCAAACGAAGCCGATCCCGACCAGCCAGTCCCTCCCACGAACGCGACCAGCGCCGGCGCGTACACCGGGCGCAGCCGCGCCTCTCCAGGCACCCAGCCCCAACGGTCGTTGATCGAAGCCCATCGGCCGTAATGGAAGGGCGCGAATCCCCAGGGTTCGTCGTCGATCCAGGTCCAGCCCCACGGGGCCACGGATTCCCAGTGCCCGAATCGGTACGGCGCCCAGTTCGCCGGAATCCCGCGCGGATACCACACCGCACCGTATCCCGGGTCTCGCTGCCAGTCGCCGTACTCGTCGAGATCCTCGTAGCCGACCATGTCCCGCGATACGTAGCGTGTCGACTGCACCGCGTCTTCGCGCTGATCACGACCATCCGCCCAGCGTTCCCAGTCGTCGACCGGGATCGCGGAACCGATGACCGGCGGACGGTCGCCGCTGAGAATCGTCGCCGACGAGCCACCCTGGACCTGGTAATCGCGATCTCCCTGGCCGAGATCTGCGCTGCCGTCGCGCACGGTGACGGTGGTTCGACGACCGTCGGGTGTGACGTCAACGCGATAGTGCCCCTGGTCGAGGAGTGAGACCACGCCGTTCGGGGTATCGACTTCGTAGATCTCGCCCGGGCTCAGGTAGCGCACATGCACGTCGATCGACCCTTCATCGATGCGCACCTGCGTGACGGTGTCGCTGACCTCACCGAACACCAGCGAAGTCTGCGGAGCGATCCGCACCGCGGAGGACCCGAGGTGGATTTCGGCGCGGGCGTCGGCGTCGGCCCAGAGGGCATCACCGGTCGTGAGCGGATAATTGAGCGACGCCGGAGTCCAGTCCGTGGCCCCGGCGACAAAGAGCGACACCGTCCCTTGCATGTCGCTGACGCGGCCTACGCGGGTCGGCGGATCGACACCCTGGCCCGAGGCGGCATGGTGGCAACCGGTGGCCACGATCACGGTCAAGATGAGGCGGGTGCATCGCATGGGGGACTCCTATCGATCCTGGGTGCCGGCTTGCAGCGCACGATAGCGCTGGCACGTTCAATACGGAGACGTCGGCGGATCGCGAAGCACGCACGAAGGCACCGCCGCGCAACTGGCTCGCGGGAGACGCGCCAAGTATGGTTCGGTAACGTGTTTTCTGCCTCGATTCGCGCCGCCAGCGCGCCTGCCGCCATTGCGTCGATCCTGGCGTCCGGAGTTCCTTCGCGGACGCCGCGCCCGGTGGAGCATCCGATTTCCTGGACGCTTTCGACCGCTGCGGGGACGGCGCGGCAGGGCGAGCGCATTCCGGTACGGCTCCACGCGTTGATCCCAGTCGGCTGGCACCTCTACTCGATGACCGACCTCCCGGACGGGCCGGTCGCAACCGCGATCAGCGTCGCCCCCGGCGGCGAGTTCGTGCTGGTGGGCAAGCCCACGGCGCGCGCCCCGGACGTGCACCCGCCGGATGTGAACTTTCAGTTTGCCACTGAGACGTACTCGGACTCGGTCACGTTCACGGTTCCCGTCGCGGCGCGAACCGCCGGGAAACGCCAACTGGTGCTGCGGGTGTACTACGAGGCGTGCACCGAAACGTATTGCCTGCCGCCGACCACCGATGCGCTGGCACTTTCACTGCAGGTCACTCCCAGCGCCGAAGTTCCGGTCGCAATCGCGGCACCGCCGCCGCCGCCACCGCCGCAGCTGCGAGGCACTCCCGGATCGCCGTCCACTGGCGCCGGCTCATTGCCCGCCAGCGGCACGACACCATCGCTGCCGCTCTTCCTCTGGCTCGCTGCGGTGATGGGCGCGCTGTCGCTGGTGACGCCGTGCGTCTTTCCGATGATCCCGATCACGGTGTCGTATTTCACCCGCAGCAACGAAACCGCACGCGGTTCTCCCACGCGCAACGCGCTGGTGTACGCCGCCGGCATCATGGCGACCTTCACCGGCCTGGGCCTGGCCATCGCCGTTCTCGTCGGTGCCGGCGGGATCAACCGCTTCGCCGCCAACCCGTGGATCAACCTGCTGGTCACTGCAATCTTCGTCGCGTTCGCGCTCAATCTCTTCGGCGTCTACCAGATCGCGTTGCACGCCTCACTGCTTACCCGCCTCGATCGGGCGACGCGCCGGACCGGCGGCAGCGAGACGGCCGGCATCGTGCTGATGGGCCTCACGTTCACGCTGACATCGTTCACCTGCACCGCACCGTTCGTCGGGACGGTACTCGTGATGGCGGCGCAGGGAAACTGGCTGTGGCCGCTGGCCGGACTGCTGGTGTTCTCCGCGGTCTTCGCGCTGCCGTTTTTCCTGCTGGCGCTGATGCCGAGCGCCGTGGCCCGGCTGCCGCGTTCAGGCTCGTGGCTGCAATCCGTCAAGGTGATGATGGGGTTTGTGGAGCTCGCGACGGCAATGAAGTTCCTCTCCAATGCCGACCTGGTGCTGCGGTGGGGCGTCTTCACCCGCACGGTAGTACTCGTCGTCTGGCTCGGCATCGCGCTGATCGCCGCAGGCTACCTGCTGGGCGTCGCCGGATGGTTCGCGCCTGAGGTGCGCCGGCCGATCACGGCGCCGCGCTGGATCGCCGCGCTGGTGACGCTGGCGGTCGCGGTATATGTCGCGCGCGGCCTCGGCGGACGGCGGCTCGGGGAACTCGAGGCATTCGTGCCTCCGGCCGAAGGCGCCGTCCTCTCCGGCGTGACCTCGGCGCCCGGCGAGTTGTCCTGGTGGATCAATGACTACGATGCCGGCCTCGCGGCGGCCAAGGCCGCGCACCGTCCAATGATGCTCGACTTCACCGGGTATACCTGCACCAACTGCCGGTGGATGGAGGCGAACATGTTCCCTCGCAAGGATGTCGCCCGTGAGCTCGGCAAGTACGTTCGCGTCCGGTTGTATACGGACGGGCAGGGCGAACTCTTCGATCGTCAGCAGCGTATGGAAGAAGCCAAGCTCGGCACCGTGGCCCTTCCGTATTACGCCATCGTGGACACGCTCGGAGAAGTCCAGAAGCAGTTTCGCGGCATGACGCGCAACAGTCGTGAGTTCGTCGAATTCCTGAGTCTCGGTCGGAGTTCCACCACGCCATGATGGCCGCGCCCGCGGTCGGAGGCATCCGATGACCCGCACGCTCTCGATCGTCGTCGCGTGGATGGGCGTCCCGCTGATCCTCGCCGCACAGACGCCCGCGACGCCCGCCAGCTGCACGCAGGACGTCAACGTGTGGTACAACGGAGCGATCCGGTCGGCGCAGGAGGCGGCGAAGTTGCCCGGCGCGACGACGCCGGATTACGGAGCCGTGTTCGCGGGTCGCACCGATCGACTGAAACAGTGCGCGGCAAAGTTCACCGTCGAGGCAAGCACCGGCGCGGACCTGCTGGCGCTCGCCGCACTCTATTCACAGGTGGGATTCGACTCGCTCGCCATGGCCGCCGTGAACAAGCGGATGCGCGACCCCGGACTCGGTGAACCGGAGCGGGCCGCCGCGCTGGTGGAGATGATCCGCACGCTGACCAAGCCGGACACCGTCCTCATCGTGCGCGCCGAGCCGTACATGCGGCAACTCGACGCGATGTCGGATGCGGTCATCCTGGACAAGCTCGCGGCGCACAGCGCGCTCAACAGCGAGTATCGCTACCTCGACATCAATGACCGCATCCGGCAGCACTCGCTGGCGATCATCGCACTCGGACGGCACATCAAGTCAACGCCGGGGATGAGTTCGTTCGAGCTGCTCGAGGCGTACACCAATCTCGCCGAGGTGTATGCCGACCTGGGCCAGATCGATTCGACGTTCAAGGTTCTCGATCAGGCGCGCCAGGACCATCCCGAGATTCCGGCATCGGATGTGGACGAGTTCCTCGGTCCGGAGCGTCAGCGTTATGAGCTCGTGGGCCAACCGGCGACGGAGCTCGAGGCAGGTCACTGGCTCAACGCCGCCGCTGGAACGCGGAGCTTTTCCCCGCGCGGCAAGGTGACGGTGATCGAGTTCACCGCGCACTGGTGCATCCCATGCCGGAACAGTTATGCGTCGATGAGTGCGATGGCCGACAGTTTTGCCGTGCGCGGGGTGCAGTTCGCCTTTGCCACCGAATTCTACGGCTATTTCGGCGCCCGGAAGAACCTCGACGTTCCCGCGGAACTCGCGGCGGATCAGGAGTACTACGTCGGCGAACACGGCATCCACTTTCCCGTGGCCATTGCCGACCGCCCGCCGGTACCCAAGCCCGGGGAACGTTATGTCCAGGAACCCAATTCCGGCCGGTATCGGGTCGGCGGCATTCCCCAGACGGTGATCATCGATCGTCACGGCGTGATTCGCCGGATCCTGACCGGTTGGGACCCGGGTAACGCCCAGCGGATGCCCGTGCTGCTCGCTGCACTGCTTAAGGACGCGCCCGCGGCTCCGTCTCCTTAGATCATCGCGCTTCTCACGCTCTACCTCAGGTTCGTCCATGTCAAACAGCAGTCGTGGATTCATGCTAGCAGTACTCGTCGCAGTCACGGCCGGCTGCAGCAGCAACCCCGGCACATCCGGTCCGCCGGCCGGCAAGTTCGTCAAGAATCCGTGCGGGGCGGACGCCACGGTCCAGCTGGCGGTGGCGACCAGTACCGTGCTGGACTGCAGCAGCGGCGGGACCACGGCAACTTTCGCGGGCAACGGCGCTAGCTACCTCGTCATACCCGAATTCCCGACCAACCTGGTGGCCAACCAGCCGGTCAGCTACACATTGGAGACCGGGGATCTCGAGGCCTCGCTGGCGTCAGCGCGACGCGTTGCCGAGATGCGGGCGGCGCCGCCGACGGCGACTGGCACCGGGACGCTACCGGTCCTCCACTCGCGGAAACGCCAGCTGGATTTCGAGCGGGCGATCTTCGCGCGCCCGCACGGCGCGCCGAGCGCGCTGCCACCCCGGGCGCTGCTCTCGAGCCCGCCGCCGCTCGGCAGCACCCAATCATTTCACGTGCTGGCGAACTTCAACGCCAATACCTTCACGACGGTGACCGCCAGGCTTTCGTTTATCGGCACCAACGTCCTGCTGTACGTCGACGTCAATGCGCCATCCGACGGATTCACTCCGGACCAGCTCACCGCCTTCGGGACGCTGTTCGACCAGACGCTGTACGACATCGACCTGGCCGCCTTCGGGCAGCCGTCCGATATCGACGGAAACGGTCACGTCATCATGCTGATGTCGCCGGTCGTCAACGCCGACACGCCGGCATCGGCCTGCGCCAGCCAGGGCTTCGTGGTCGGATTCTTCGACCCGACCGACTTCAGCAGTGATCCCAACTCCAACCACGGCGAGATCTTCTATTCGATCGTGCCCGATTCGGCCGGCCTGGCCAGTTGCACGCACACGGTCAGCGAAGTCGGGTTCGACATCCCGGCGACCTTCCTGCACGAGTTGCAGCACCTCATCAACTATTCGCAGCATGTCGTGGTGAACCACGGCAGCCCGCTCTCCAGCTGGCTGGACGAAGGGATGAGCATCGCTGCCGAAGAACTCGGCTCCCAGTATTACGAGGCCAAGTGTCCGCCGCCGGCGTGCCGGACGGATCCAGCCCAGATCTTCCCAGACTCCGCCCAGGGATTCGTCAACGGCTTTCTCTTCGATTCATACCACTTCGCCCTGCTGCCGGACACCGCCAGCCTCACGCTGCACAATGATTCGGAGAACGGCTTTTCGTGGCGAGGCGGCGACTGGGCGCTGGTGCGCTACCTGAGCGACCGTTTCGGAAACACCTTCCTGAAGCAGCTCGAACTGGGACCAGCCGACGGGCTTCAGGCGATCAGTGCAGCGGGAGGTCAGCCGTTTCCATCGCTGTTCGCCGATTTCAGCACCGCGCTGTACACCGACAGCTTTCCCGGATTGCCGCGTGCGACGGCGCCGGCGGTCGATCGCTTCGTGACCCGCAACATGCGGCAGTTGTGGGCTCGGCTCTTCGCCACGTCGGGGCCACCGGATTATCCGCTCGAAATGCCGTTGCAGCTCTTTGCCCTCACGACCGACACGTCGACGTTCGTCATGAATCCGGGAGCCATGTCATTCTGGCGGCTCGACACAGCGGCATCGGATTCGACAGTGTCGATCCGGTTCGCGACGCCCTCCGGCAATGCCTTCTCGCCGGCGCTGCACGCGCAACTGGCGATCTTCCGGCTGCCGCCAGGCGAGTAGGGGGAGTTGCTCGCTGCCGGGATCGAAGAGCCGGAGCCGAGACAGGATGCGCGAGCCGGGATCGGGATGCCGGCTCGCGC
>JBOHRY010000373.1:0-2849 GCA_050732955.1 Gemmatimonadales bacterium
TGCAGCTCGCGCACGTTGCCCGGCCATTCGTACACCATGACCGCATCGAGCGCCTCGGAGGTCAACGCCTTCACTTCCATGCCGCGATCGCCGGCGAGGTCCTGCAGGAAGCGGTCGATCAGGAGCAACAGGTCGTCGCGCCGATCGCGCAACGGCGGCAGGTCCATCGCCAGCACGTTGAGCCGGTAGAAGAGATCCGAACGGAAGTTGCCGCGGCGGACCTCCTCTTCCAGCTCGCGGTTGGTGGCCGCGATGATGCGCACGTCGACCGGCAACGCTTCGGTGGCGCCGACGGGAATCACCTCGCGCTGCTGCAGGACGCGCAGGAGCTTGACCTGCAGCGACGGCGGCATCTCGCCGACTTCGTCCAGGAAGAACGTTCCGCCGCGCGCGGCCGCGAAGAGTCCCTGCTTGTCGCGCACGGCGCCGGTGAACGATCCCTTGACGTGTCCGAAGAGTTCGCTTTCGAGCAGCGTTTCGGGAAGCGCGCCGCAATTGATCGACAGAAACGGACCGTCGGCCCGCAGCGAGGCATCATGGATGTAGCGCGCCAGCACCTCCTTGCCGGTGCCGCTCTCGCCGCCGATCAGCACGGTGGAGTCGGTCGGAGCGACCACGTCGGCAAAGCGAAGCACTTCGAGGAAGCGCCGGGACTTGCCGATCGGGCGGGTGACGACGGGTCGCGGCCCACCACCGCCGCGCCGGATTTCCTGCTTGAGCTGCTTGTTTTCTACCCGGATCTGGCGGAACTCGCAGGCGCGACGCAGGATCGCCAGGAGCTCGTCGTTGGCGAACGGTTTCTGCAGGTAGTAGAACGCGCCCGCGTTCACGGCCTGGATCGCGCTCTGGAGCGAGGCCTGCGCCGTCATGAGCAGCACCGGCGTAATGGCGTCGGTTTCCTTGACGGCCTGCAGGATGTCGAGGCCGGTGACCTGCGGCATTCGCACGTCGGTGAGGACGATATCGGGCGCACTGGCGCGAATGGCATCGAGTCCCGCCTTGCCGCCCTGTGCGGTGGTGACCTCGAATCCTTCCTTCTTGAGCAGAATCCGCAGCGTGTCGAGGATGCCCGATTCGTCGTCGATCACCAGCACCGAAGGCTGCTGACTCATGCCCGTTCCTCTCTGTTCCAGGTCGCCGGAAGGAATATCGAAAAGGTGGTCCCCACGCGGAGCGCCGAGTCCATCAGGATCACGCCGCGGTGTGCTGCGACCGCACGCTGCACAATAGCGAGCCCCAACCCGCTGCCGCCGGTCCGGCCCGTGACGAATGGTTCGAAGAGCCGCTCGCGGACAGCGTCCGGAATACCCGGTCCGTTGTCCCGTACGACCAATTTGACCGGTCGCTCGACCGCTCCGCCGGGACCTTCCCCCGAGCGCGCGAGTCCCACCGACACGTCGACGCGACCGCGGCCGTCGAGTGCCTGCACGGCGTTGAGCAGCAGGTTGCTGATCAAGCGGTTCATCAGGTCGCTATCGGCATCCATCTCGACCACGTCATCCTGCACCACGATCTCCACGCCCTTCGCCGCCGGGTGTTCGCCCACGACGCGGACGGCGTCCCGGACCAGCTCGCCCAGTACGAGACGCTCGAACTTGCTGGCACGTACCCGGGAGAAGTCGAGGAATTCACTCAGCAGCCGGTTGAGCCGTTCGCTCTCCCGCAGCACCAGGCGCGCCAGCGTCTGCTCATCCTCGTCGGGTCCGACCGCGCGAGCGAGCTGCTCGACTGCGCTTCGGATCGCCGCCAGTGGATTGCGAATCTCGTGCGCCAGCGACGCGCTCAGCGCCGCGACGGCCTCCAGCCGTTCGGCACGCAGCCGGAATTCCTGCAGCCGCTTGAGATCCGATATATCGGTGAAGATTGCCGTGACCACGCGCCGGGAGCTCCCCGGGCGGTTGAACGCCGTCGTGCTCAGGCCCACCGGGAAGAGCGTTCCGTCGTCGCGACGCACCTGGGCTTCGGCCCGCGCGACCCGCCCACTCCCCGAAATGCCGCGGGTGATCGCGTCGTGCATCTCACGAGAACGGGCGCGGAGCGTCTCGAGCACCGGCTTGCCGGGCAAGTACGCTGAGATGCCGCCGCCCAGGATCTTCCGGCCGCGCGGATTGAGATAGACGAGCCGGCCGTCGGCATCGATGCTCAGCACTCCCGACTGGATACTCGCGAGGATCTCGTCCGCCTCCAGGCGCGTCTGCAGCAGCGCCGCTTCCAGCGCCCGTTGCCCCCGCGACGCATCGGTGAGCCGGTTGCCCAGAATCGCGATCAATCCGCCGACGAACGCGATCACCGCGACCTGCGTCCAGAAAAACGTGTCCGGCGGTTCCGGTGCGTGCACGCTGACCCAGACGTAGCAGGCCACGGCAAAACCCACCGTCATGAGACCGCTACCGACCGGCAGCAGCAGCGCGTACGCCGTGACCAGGGCCACATAGAGCGCGGCGATCGACGTCGCGGTTGCCGGAGTAAACGAAATGAGTGAGGTGATGACCACGATGTCGACGGCGGCCTGCAGCAGCAGGAGATTCGGTCCCGGGATGTGATTCGGACCGCGGAGCCGCCATGCCAGCCACGCCGACGCCGTCAGCGCGATCGCCGCCACGATGACAATGGAATCGACCGCGGGATCGGGCCGGCCGAGTTCACGCCCAATGGTCAGCGCCACCAGGATCACCCGCGCGAAGAGAATCCCGGCCAGGAGCGCACGCGGACCAGGGATCGTCACCCGTCCCCAGCCGCCAGTCGGTGCACCCAGCGCGGCCGGGTCGAGCGGGTATTCGCCGGTGCGCGTCTCCGGCGTGTCGGAGTGGCTTGGCGTGGAAGTCAAGAACTGAAATATGGCGACTGGT
>JBOHRY010000374.1:0-6766 GCA_050732955.1 Gemmatimonadales bacterium
GATCTGACTGGAGAAAACATCATGTCGTCACCGCTGGCGCAGCTTACGGATCTCGGCCAGAGCATCTGGTACGACTTCATCACCCGCGACCTGATCCAGTCGGGCGAACTTGCCCGCCTGATCCGGGATGATTCTCTCCGCGGCATGACCTCCAACCCGACCATCTTCGAGAAAGCGGTCGCCTCGAGCACCGATTACGACCAGGACATTCGCACGCTCAGCGAAGCCGGCGAGTCGCCCGACGGGATCGTCGAAGCATTGATGATCAAGGACGTGAAGTCGGCCTGCGACGTCTTTCGCCCGGTCTACGATCGCGTCGGCCACGGCGACGGCACTGTCTCGATCGAGGTCTCGCCCAAGGTCGCGAACGACACCGAGGGAAGCATCGAGGCGGCACACCGGCTCTGGCGCCTGGTGGATCGCCCCAACCTCATGGTCAAGATCCCGGGCACCGCTGCTGGACTTCCGGCGATCGCGCAGTGCCTTGCGGACGGCATCAACATCAACATCACGCTGCTGTTCAGCGTCGATCGCTATCGCCAGGTGATCGACGCATTCCGCGAAGGACTCGAACGGCGGCTCGCCCTCGAGCTCCCGATCAACACCATCCATTCGGTGGCCAGCTTTTTCGTGAGCCGGGTGGACGGCCAGTGCGATCCCGAACTGGCAAAGGCCGGCGACCGCGGCAAGCCGTTGCTGCACCGGATGGCCATCGCGAATGCCCGGGTGGCGTACGAGGTGTTCGGGCAGTCGCTGTTGACGCCGCGCTGGCAGGCACTCGCCGCACGCGGTGCCCACGCACAACGGCCGCTCTGGGCATCGACCAGCACCAAGGATCCATCGCTCCCCGACGTGTACTACATCGAGGCGCTGATCGCCCCCGACACTGTGAACACCATTCCGCCGGACACGCTCAAGGCGTACGCCGATCACGGCAAGCCCGAGGTGCGCATCACTCCGGCCGCCGAGATCGAAGCCGCGGCGAACCTCGCGGCCTACGAAAAGCTCGGCGTCTCGTCGCTCGCCGATCGTACCGCGTTTCTCGAGGAGGAAGGCGTCCGGAAATTCATCGACAGCTGGAACCAGTTGGTCGATCGCGTCAAGCAAAAAGCCAGCGCGCTCGCGGCATGAAGCGGATCTCGCTCACCAGCTGGATCATCGTCGCGATGATCGCTGGCGTGGTGATCGGATGGCTCAATCATGAATACTGGCCCGCGACCGATATGGCCGCGGTCCTTGGGCCGTTCTCGACGATCTTCATCTCCCTGATCAAGACCATCGTCGTGCCGCTGATCTTTGGTTCGCTGGTGGTCGGCATCGCGGGTCACGGCGACGATC
Source organism: Gemmatimonadales bacterium (assembly GCA_050732955.1). GTDB lineage: Bacteria > Gemmatimonadota > Gemmatimonadetes > Gemmatimonadales > GWC2-71-9 > Palsa-1233. The sequence continues at coordinate 1,339 of JBOHRY010000374.1, forward strand.
TCAAGCGCGTTGGCAAGCTCGCCCTGCGCAGCATCATCTATTTCGAGATCGTCACCACCGTGGCACTGGTTGTCGGCCTCGCGGCCGTGAACATCGCGCGACCCGGCGTCGGGATCGTGCTCGCGGCATCGGCCGAGACCGGCAAGCAACTCGCGACCACCCATACGACCTTTGCCACGGTCCTGACGCACGCCGTGCCGACCTCGTTCTTCGACGCGGCCGCGAAGAACGAGGTCCTGCAGATCGTCGTCTTCGCCGTGATCTTTGCCGCGGGACTCAGCCGGGTTCGCGGGAAATCCAAGGAGGTCATGCTCAGCTTCTGCGAGTCGCTCACGGACGTCATGTTCAAGTTCACCGAGATCGTGATGAAGGTTGCGCCGATCGGCATCGGCGCCGCGGTCGCGGTCACCGTCGGGCACAGCGGACTCGGCGTCCTGCGGAACCTCGGGACCCTGGTGCTTACCCTGTATGGTGCATTGATCGTCTTCGTGCTCGTGGCACTCGTGCCGGTTGCGCTGATCTTCCGCGTCCCGATCGCGCTCTTCTGGAAGTACGTCAAGGAGCCATACCTCATCGCGTTCTCCACGGCGTCGTCAGAGGCAGCGCTGCCGCTCGCCATGGAGAATGTCGAGAAGATGGGCGTGCCACGCCGCATCGTCGCGTTCGTCCTCCCCGCCGGCTACTCGTTCAATCTCGACGGCTCGACACTGTACCTGGCGGTGGCCTCCGTCTTCGTGGCACAGGCCGCTGGAGTCAACATGCCGTTGGGCACCCAGGTCCTGATGATGCTCACCCTGATGCTCACGTCGAAAGGCGTCGCCGCGGTGCCGCGAGCGTCGCTGGTGATCCTCTCCGGCACGCTGGCCTCGTTCAACCTGCCGCTGGAGGGTGTGGCGGTGATCCTGGGCGTTGACGCCCTGATGGACATGGCCCGTACCTCAATCAACCTCCTCGGCAACTGCCTCGCATCGGTCGTCATGGCGCGAGTGGAAGGCGAGTTTGTGCCACAGGATCCGGGGCTGCCAGCGTAAGTGCATCGCGAGCGAAGTGACTGGCAGCGCTGGCACGCTGGAGATTTCACGCGCCGCACCGACTGACAACTAGTTTTCGCCATGCGTCGCCTTGTTGTCCTGCTCGCCGTTCTTGCCGCACGCTTGCCCGCTCAAGCCTCGCTGGCCGCGGCTGACTCGGCGCTTATCGCCGGCGAGCCCTGGCGCGCCACCCGTATCCTGACACCGGTCCTCGCCCAGCCGCGCACCCGCACGCCCGAAGCCGTCCTGCTGGCGGCACGCGCGGCCGCCGCATGGGAAGGCTGGCCCACGGTACAGCAACTGCTGGAACACGAGACCTGGCTCGACATACGCTTTGACCGGCTGGGGCGGCGCCTGCTGGCCGAATCAGATCTCGCGCAATTCAGGAATCCCGAAGCCGTCGTCGAAGCTCGCGCCGCCCTGGTTGGCGGCGCCAGGCGCGATCGCGATGAACAGGCGCGGCGTCTGGTGCTGCTCGCCCGCGCGTACGACCGGATCGACCTGCTCGATTCCGCGGCCGCCACCTATCGCGCTGCGCGGCCGCTGCTGCCCGATCTCGCGGACTGGATCGCGCTGCGCACCGCCGCGGTGACTCGCGACTCGACCGAACGCGCGGCGCTCTACGCCACGGTGGTACTTCCAGCGGCCGTACCGAGAATCCCCTGGACCGAAGCCATCGCGCGCGATCGGCTGGACGACGTCGAAGGCGCGGCGACCCGGTACGACGCGCTGGGCGCTCCCGTCGCCGCGATCCGGGTGCGCTGGCGAGGCGCAGCCGGCGACTCGGCACGACGGGCACTGGCATCCGCGATCGCGGGATTGCTGCGACCCGGCGCCCCGCTCGCGGAGTCGCGCGACGCGCTCGATCTGATCGCGCAGATCGACCCGCCGTTCACGCGAGATGAGCGGCTGATGGTCGCGCGACGCGCGGCGGCGGTGACCCGGCCGCAGGACGCCGCTGATCAATTCGCACGCGCCGCCAGGGAGTTACCGCTGAACGCGCCCGACCAGGTCCTCTATGGCACGGCTCTCGGCGCGCTGGCACGTTGGCCGGAGGCGGCCCAGGTATTCGCCGCGGTCACCGACCCGTCGCTCGCCGGACGTGCGGCATACTATCACGCACGAGCGTTGATGCGAGGTGGACAACAGGATGCCGCGTTGCCGCTGCTCCACGAAGTCGTGCGCCGGTTCCCCGCTGACACCTTCGCGGCATCAACTGCGCTGCATCTCCTCGGCGACCTCGCCATCGACGCGGGACAGACCGATTCTGCGCGCGGCGATTACCTGGCATTGGCAGCGCGATACCCGACCAGCCCGATGCGGGCACATGCCATCCTGCTTGCAGCACTGATCGCGCTGGAGAACGGTCAGCCGACGGTCGCGGTCCGCGAGCTCTCCCACGCCCTGGAGACTCGCGTCGCGGCGGGGGAAACCGATGCGTCGCGGTACTGGCTCGCACGAGCCCGGATTGCCGCCGGCGATACCGCGACCGCGGTGGCCAGTCTCTGGGAACTCGCCAGCCGCGGGCCAGACAATTACTACGCGGTGCGCGCAGCCGCGAGGCTCGACACCATCCCCTGGCGGACCACCGCGGCTGCGCCGGTCGTGCCGCCCGATTCGCTCAACGGCGTCTTCGCGCGCGCCGCGCGCCTGGATGCCCTCGGCATGGATGCCGAAGCTCGTCTCGAACGCGACCGTGTCGCGAGCGAAGCGCATGGCGCGGAAGGAGAGCGGGTCGGCGAGGCATTCTTCGCTCGTGGCTTCGTGTCACGCGCTTCGCAGCTGGCCCAGCGGGCCGTGGCTGCCGGAGTTCCCCGCGGCGCCGATCTCTGGCAACTGCTGTACCCGATGCCGTTCGCCGGCACGCTCCGGCAAACCGCTTCCGACGAGCAAGTTGATCCCCTCCTCGTGGCGTCGGTCATTCGCCAGGAATCAGGTTTCGATGCACATGCAACATCGCGCACCAATGCGCGGGGGCTGATGCAGGTCGAACCGGCGACGGGTCGCGATCTGGCTCAACTACTCGGCTTTCCCGACTTCGATCCCGCACTGCTCTGGGTCGCACCGGTCAATCTGGTCCTGGGAATTCATCACTTCGCCGCGGCACTGCAGCGCTATCCCGAGGTCGAGCGGGGACTGGCCGCCTACAACGCCGGCACATCCCGCGTGGACAACTGGTCGATGTCGCCGCTGACCGGCGTGATGCGCACCGCCGACCAGGTGCGCAACCCGCTCGAGGACGTCGAGATGTTCGTGGAGCGGATCCCGTTCGTCGAAACCCGCGACTACGTCCGGGCGATCATCCGGAACCGGGCGGTATATGCCATGCTTTACGGGGCGACGAACAAATCGTTCTGAGCGAACGCCCGCAGGACGCACTTCTCTCGTTTCTCTTTTCCCTTCTCCCTTTGCAGTTCTCTCATTTCTTGTACTTGTTGTACCAGCTCATCATGTACAACTGCGTCCGGATCCAGTTGGACGGTTTCGACGCCGTCCCATGGTATTCGCCGGCAAACCGCAGGAGCGTGGTGGGGATCCCGCGCGTCTTGAGGGCGGCGTAAAGCTCCTCGCTTTGAGGCATCGGCGTTCGCATGTCGAGGTCGCCCGTCATGATCAGCGTGGGCGTGTCGATATGGCCCGCATACATGATCGGCGATTCCTTGAGCCAGGCGGTGGGATCCTCCCAGAACGGCTTGGCGAACCAGTCGGCCGTGAACAACGGAATGTCGGTCTCGCCCGCGAACGAAATCCAGTCGATCACCGGACAACGCACCGCAGCGGCCGCGAACCGGTCGGTGTGGCCGATCGTCCAGCTGGAGAGCACGCCCCCGCCGCTGCATCCGCCCACATACATTCGCGTGGTGTCGACCGAACCACGACCGATCACCTCGTTCGCCCCTGCCATCAGGTCGTCGTAGTCAACGCTGGGATACGCCTTCTCGATGGCATTGCCGAACGATGACCCGTATCCAGTCGATCCACGCGGATTGACGTAGAGCACCAGAAATCCACCGGCGGCGAAGTTCTGAAACGACGGATTGAAACCGACGTTGTATGCGGCGGTCGGGCCACCGTGAATCTCGAGGATCAACGGATACTTCTTTGCCGCCTCGAATCCGGGCGGCTTCACCAGCCAGCCCTGCACCTTCGTGTCGCCCACGTTGTAGTTGAGCTCCTCGACATCGCCCAGCCGGAGATCGCCCAGAAATGCGTCGTTGACGTGGGTCAACTGTTGCAGGTCCCACGGTTTCTTGACGTTGAACCGAACGACCTCGCCCGGCTGCTCCGGTGCCGTGCGTGTCGCCATGCCGATGCCGTTCTTCACCGAGATCGACGAGAGCGAAAGCGCATGGGTGCCGTTCGAGGCGGATTTGAACGCCGGCCCCTTCGCCGACAGAGACGCCGTCCACGTGTTGACCGTACCGTGATCCTCCGCGGTGAAGAACAGCGTCTCGTTGTCGCTCCACATGATCGACGCAGGGTCGCGATCGAACCCACTGGTCAGCGAGCGAAGACCGCTGCCGTCTGGGCGCATGACGTACAGCTCCGACGCGTGATACGCCGCGCTACTCTTCGGAACGCCGACGTAGGCGATCCACTTGCCATCGGGCGAGACGACCGGATCATGCCAGAACCCGGAGTCCGGCGTCATGCACCTGAGCGCGCCCGACGTGACGTCGACGGCGTAGATGTTCGAGGTGCGGTACCGAAGATTCGCGTCCGCCGCGTCGTTGCCGTCGATCACGAGCGACTTGCCATCGCCCATCCAGTCGAACGCCGCTGCCTGGGGAATTCCCACCGAGCGGGCCCCGACGTTGAACGCCCCGTGCGTCACCTGGCGTACCACGCCGCCTTCGGCCGACACCACGAACACGTGGATCCACTCGTTGTTCAGGAAGCCGGTTCGGTCGGCGCGATACTCCAGCCGCGTGACGACGCGCGGCGCCGGCGTCCACTGCGCGCCCGCTGGTGCGGCCGGCATTGGAATCCGCCAGCTCGTCGTGTCCGGCACCGGCATGGTGAAGGCCAGCGACCTGCCGTCAGGCGACCAGCGAAACGAGATCGGTGAACGCTCACCGCGAGTCACCTGGATGACGGCACCTTCGGCATCCATATAGCGGACCCAGAGCTGGGTCTTCCCGTCGGCCTCTGCGAGATAGGCGATCCTGGTGCCATCCGGCGACCACGCCGGGCTCGAGCCCTTGACCAGCTGCCGCTGGCGCGATCCGTCCGCATCCATCTCCCACAGCATCCCGACGAACGCATCCTTCATCGGATCGACATGCGATCGGCTGAACACCACATGATTGCCGTCCGGCGATAGCTCCGGTGATCCGACCCGTTCGAGATCGAAGTAATGGTCGACGGTGAAAAGATGGCCCTGCTGAGCGGCGAGC
>JBOHRY010000375.1:0-7293 GCA_050732955.1 Gemmatimonadales bacterium
GTCCGTGCCACGTCATGGACCAGCTGGTATTCACCGCCGCCGCTGTCGTCGACGCGGCCGCCGATGTCGTCGCGGTCAAGGTGGACGGCGACGACCATCGCGATCTCAAGAAGCGTTTCAATGTCGATGGTTTTCCCACGCTGATCCTGCTGGACAGCGCCGGCAAGGAGATCCGTCGCGGTGTGGGTTACCAGAGCGTCGTCGAATTGACTCGATTGATGCGGCCGTGAGCCCCGCTACCGATTGAACCAGTAGGAAAGCTTGACGAGGAAGGTATTGTCGGCCGGCAACTGGAAGAGGTTCCGGAAGTCTCCGCTCACCCCGTTTGGACCGGCGATCGGCTGGAAATCGTTGCGTCCCTGCGTCCAGACCACGAACAACGTCGATCCTGGCCGGTATTCCCAACGGATGACCAGGTTGGAGTTGAACTGCTTCGAGTCGACGCCGCCGGGGTGGTTGGTCACGCTGGTGTCCGCGTACGGTCGGTAGCGGTCGGCGTAACGCGGCGCGCCGGGATTGGAGAGTTCGCGAATATCCGAATAGGTCCCGCGACTGACGAACGGCTGCAGGTACCACTGGATCGACAGCGCCGGCGTCACCGTGTAGCCGAGATTGGCGATGAACGAAACCGTCTGTTGATCGAGATGGGCGAAGAGGTAATGCGTCACCCCTGAGGCATCGGTCCGGGTATCGAAGTACTGGTTGTCCGTGGTATTGGGATTGATCGTCGCACCAATGGTGGCCGCGAGGCGGGTCGAGGCGTTGATCTGCAGCTGCGGATTGATGATCCAGGATGAGGACTTGCCGGCATCGCCAACGAATCCGTTGATGTTGATCGACGGGATCAGCCGGTGGCGATCATCCCCCTGAATCGTCATCCACGGCGACAGGTAAGGATCCTGCCGCACAGCAGGCCCGCCGCGGGCGCAACGATCACACCAGGTAGTGCCGATCTGGCCGAGCGTCCCGCCGGTGTGGATCCACCAGCGCGACGTCAGCTGGGCGTGCACGTTGGCGTTGAAGGCCCGCTCGGTCGGCAATCCGGCCGCCGTCCAGTACTGCCACCAGTTGAGGTTCCACCAGAGCCGCTGAAACACCTTGTTGGGCTGATTGTAGGAGAAGCCGATCCAGTTGTTCCACGCCTGCTGATCCGCCTGGCGCAGGTATCCCAGGTCGTTGATCTCGAATCCCGGTGACCGGCGCAGATAGCTGGTCTCGAACATGACGCGCTTCCCGCCGACCTTGCCGAGCTTGAGTTCTTCGGCGTCGCCCGAGAGCGAAGTCCGGGTTGAATCAAACTCCAGTGGCCCGTCGGGTCGCTGATAGAGATGCACCAGATTGAGTTGCGTCGCCGCAATGGCCTGCTGGCCGCCGTCGATCCGCGACCAATCGACGGAGCCGGTGATCTGGTATTGGCCACCGAGAAACCGGTGGCGGAAATCCACGGCGCCGACGTACGCGTCGCGATTCAAGAACGGCGTGGTGAACTGATCGAGATCGCGATTGACGCCGGTGAACATCATCCCGATCCCGCTCAAGCCTCCGCGAAAATCCTGCGTCATCCGCAGCACGCCATAATTGGTCGCCGGCTCGATGGTGGCGGCGCCGACCCCGCCCTCCCGTCGCGTCACCGCGTCCAGCGCGGCGACCGTCAAGCCACCCGCCGGTTGCCCGGTGAGCTTGATCGCGCCGAGAATCGGCGTGGCGACCGCGGAGCCGGCGTCGCCGTACAGCGAGGCAAGCTGCGGCGAGCGGCCGATGCGTCGGGAGTAGAAGAGCTGTTCGTTATTGCAGCCAACCTGGCTGCAGTTGACGCTGAACTGGAAAAGTCCATTGCCTTCGACGAAGAACGGACGCTGCTCGGGAAAGAACGTCTCGAACGCGGAAAGATTGAGGACCGCCGGGTCCGCCTCGACCTGGCCGAAGTCCGGGTTCACGGTCCCGGTCAGGGTCAGGTTCTGTGCCACCGCGAACTTCACGTCCGCGCCTGCGTCGAGGCGCTGGCTCCGATCACCGCTGCCATCCGGCACCGCGACATTCTTCGTCACCAGGTACGGGACCAGTTCGGCGCGCCGAGGAGGCGCCAAGTCGTCGAGCCCCGTCAGCTCGCCGAATTGCGAGGCGAGTCCCGGACGCGACACGTGATAGATCGGCCAGCTCGATTGTTCGGTGTTGCGTTCCACCGTGCGAGTGACCGCGAAGCCGAAGGTCGCCGACCGACCGGCACGACGTCGCAGCTGCGAGAGCGGAAAGCGGAATTCCGCGGTCCAGCCCAGGGAATCGATGCGTGTGGCTACGTCCCAGATCCCGTTCCAGGCGATGTCTTCGTTGCCGTCCTGGTAGATGGCTAGGTCAGTCTTGACACCCACCGGATTGACGTCGAACTCGTACCCGGTCCGGCGATCGTGGAAGGAATCGATGTACACGGAAATCAGGTCGGATGGCGTCTGCACATCGCGGCGCGCCAGCAGCCCGACGATGCTGTCGGGGTGCGGATCGAACGCCCGGACAAATACATAGAGGTAGCGCGCATCGAACGCCACCTTCGCCATCGTCCGGAATCTCGGCGTCCCGTTCTCGACGGGACGATACACCCGGAAGCCGGTGATGGCGGTGGCGTCGCGCCAGACCGCATCGTCGTCCTTTCCGTCGATCACCGGCGCCTGTGCGGCGCGTACCGCGACCGCTTCGGTCGCGGCTGGCCCGATCGCGCTCGCCGTCGCCTGGGCGCGCGTGACATCGCCAGACAGGCGTCCCTGCGCAGGCAGCGCCGTCGCCAGCACGGTAACGAGCCAGGCCAGCGCGGGGCACGCACCTGCGGGAACTCGGCGAGCGACCATGGATGTATTGGACGGCAAGTCAACCCAAAAGGTTGCCGACCGTGCTTCCCGGAACTCGCGCGCGACGTAGTATTAGGCGTTAGGCGTTAGGCGTCAGGTGTCAGGTGTCAGGCGAGCAGTTCCTGATCCATAACGTCCAATGCCTTGGCAGCACCCGGTCGTACGGAGTTCCGCATGCTTCAGCGCCAGAACGTTTGCGCTCTTGCCGTCATCGCCGCCGCACTCCTCATCGGAGACCGGCCCGCAGCGGCGCAGGGCACGATTGCCGATCGCCTCCGCAGGATCGCGGACGACGAGAAGAAATCCCTCGTCGCCGACGCCAACCGACAGGTCAATTCCGCGATTACCGACGCCGCGGCCGCCAAGGTTGCCGACGGCAGTTTTTCCGCCGCGTTTTCGCCGTGGGCATCCGCCGATGGAACCAAGCGCGTCGAGATCGCGCGATACGAAGGTTCGGCGTTCGCTGTGACGACCAGCGCCGGCCGGCAGATCGTCCTGTGTGACGACAAGGGTGTCCTCGCCTGGACCGCGTCGTTCACGATTCTCGACAAGGCGCCGCCCGGCTCGGCCGGTGCTCGCGGTGCGACCACCACTCCCGGAGGTCGCGGCGGCGGCGCGCGGGGTGCAGGGTCGCCTCCGGTCACGCCGCCGGTCGCAGCGTCAGGTGGCGGACGCGGATCTTCAGGAAGCGGCCGGGGCGGGACGGGCGCAGGACGCGGAACGACCGGCGCATCCGACACTGCCGCTGGCGCGCGCGGCGGCTCATCGCCCAACGCAGACACAGCGCCGTCGGCCAGTCAGCGTGAGTTCCGGCTTCCCTCACCGCAGGTGACGCTCACGCTGCCGACCACAGGCCCGCGAACCGGCCTGCCTGGTTCCGGCTCAGTCCGCGTCGGCGACCTGTCGCAGGACGTCTTCGTGGGAACCGCCAGGATCCGCTTCGCGCAAGCGACGATTCCCGGCGAGCGAACGCCGCAAGTCGTGGATTTCGGCGTCGCGTTCAATGCGCGCGTATTACCGACGGGCGAACAGCCGGCGGGTTGCGCCGTCGGCAATGGCGGCAAGACGACCGTAGCCAGTGGACGCGGTGCGACACCGGCAGCTCGGGGGACAATGCCGGTGAGCGGGAGCGCTGCGGATTCAACCAGTGCCATGGCGAGGACACCGCCCGCCGAGCGAACCTCTTCGACTCCGGGCGCGAGCTTCGCAGAAGGCGACGTGCTCACGCCCAAGATCGCCACCATCAACCTGCTCGGCGGCGCCGATGATTCGGCAAAGGTCTCCGCAGTGCTGAAGCGCGGCGACGAACTGGTATACCTCGGCCAGGAACAGAACGGCTATCTCAAGGTGTCCACCGGAACATCCGACGGCTGGGTCAGGAAGGTATTGGTCGTCAAGCACTGAATCCGGGCAACCCGCGGCTGAGGCAAGGAGCGATGACGACCACAATGCTCACGCGAAGGGACTTTGCGACGCACGTCGCCGCGCTCGTCCCCGGTGTCATCGCGTTGCACTCCCTTAGACATTCGAATGGAGCAGGTCCGATGCAGGACAACGGTATCACGCACACCAGCGATGCGATCCATCACGAGATCACCTTCGCGGCGACGCCGGCCAGGGTCTACGCCGTGCTCACCGATGCGGCGCTCTTCGACAAGGTCGTCAAGCAGAGCGCGGCGATGAAAAGCGGGCTTCCCCCGGGTGGTCCGCCCACCGCGATCAGCGCGGCACCGGGCGGCGTCTTCACGCTCTTCGCCGGATTCATCACCGGACGACAGTTGGAACTCATCCCTTCACAGCGCATCGTCCAGGCGTGGCGATCGGCGAGCTGGCCGGCCGGAGCCTATTCCATCGTGCGTTTCGAGCTGCATGCCCAGGCCACTGGCTGTCGGCTGGTCTTCGACCACACCGGTTTCCCGGCGGGCGAGGCGCAACACCTCGCGGACGGCTGGCATGGCAATTACTGGCAACCGATGGCGAACGTCCTGGCGTGACTGCGGCGTCACGCCTGGTCTGGCGATGAAGTTTGCGCGCGGCGGGATCGCGCTCCTCATCGTCCCGCTGGCTGCATTGCACCCGCAGACCGCGACCGTCACGCGCAACACGAACCTGCGACCGACGTCGTCGTCGTCACAGCCCGCGATTCGCCTCCTCGTTCCGCCGGAAAAACTGGTGCTGCTCGATCCGGCACCCACGACGAACTATTACCACGTGCGCACCCAGGAGCAGGACACCGGGTGGGTCTATAGCCACAATATCGCGATCGACACCGGCGTGGTGACAGGTACCGGCTCCGTGAATGACGAGGGACCTGCGATACCTCCCGCCGGGACCTTCGCCAGCGACCTCGCGAGCTGTCCTGCTGTTGGCACGCACATGGTCGGCGGCGCGCCGACGCCATATGCCGACACGAGCGATGCCGGCCTTCGCAACATGGCGAAACGGCACATTCCGGTGGGAGCGACACCGCTCACCCTTGATCTGGCGGCATTTCTCGCGTTGCAGGACGGCATCAACTCGCGATTCGTCGACGCCAACACCGCCAAGACGCAGTTCCATCCCGATCGCCATGCCCTGATGCATCTTGCCGTGCCGGGCGGCACGGTAAGCGAAGGCGACCTGGTCCAGATCGCCACTCGAGTCACGGCGGTGCACAACGAGAAGCAGGAATCCGTCAACTGTGCCGGCGCCGACGGACATGACATCCACATCAATGTTGGCGCGCCGGACGGCACGGAATGGCACGGTGTCGTCGTCGAAATGATCCCGCAACTCGGCCGGCCCGCTGGCTGGGATTCCGCGACGATCGCCAAGGTGGCCGCGGCGCATCTTCCGGTCCTGGTGGTCGGCGGGCTGACGTACGACAATGAGCACCTGCTCAACGCCGACTCGACGCAGCCGCGCGCCGGTCAGCCCAAACGTGCGTCACTCTGGGAGATTCACCCGATTACGGCCTTCTACGTCTGCGACGCGACGACGTGCGACCCCGCGAACCGCGCCAGCTGGACCTCGCTCACTGCCTGGGCGAAGGCCCACGCGCCGTAATTCTGGACTCGACCACCCGCCGCAGCACCGCTACTTCACCGGTTTCGGCAGCGCAGGATAGATCCCTGCCTCCACCAGTTGTCGAACAAACTCGGCAAGTTTGCCGGTCAGCAGGTTCGTTTCCGCGATCGCCGCCGGCGCTTCGTGGCGAACCTCGTCGAGCATTCGCAGGTCCTGACTGCTCGGTCCGGCGAGGAATCCGCTGACCGTCCCCGAAAGTCCGCCAACCTTGTTGGTGACGATGCCGCGCGCCATGTCCGGGGTGAACTCGATGTCCTCGCCCTCGTCTACGATCGCGAACTTGAGCTTGAGCGGCGCCAGCATCCGGGTGAGCGAGTCGAGCGACGCGCGGTAGCGCGCCGGGGTCTTGACGGTGTCGGCCAGCAGCGGACGGATGGCACCCAGCAGCGTATCGGCTCGCCGCACCGCCGCAACCGCGGCGTTGAGATGTGCGATGATCGTGAGGAGTTCCTTCTCGATCGCAAAGTTGGCGGCTCGATCGGCCGAAGTGATCTGCGATTCCTGGTCGGCGCGCACCACGACGTTGGCGGTGCCGATCTTCCTGCCGTTGGCGAAGACGGTCGCGACATAGGTGGCAGGGAGCACCAGCGGGCCGAGCACGTCGCCGCCGTCGCTCTTCGGCATTTCGATCGGCTGGATACGCAGGTCCCACCGCGCGATATTGAGGCCGGCGGCGGGACGCGACGCCTTTGCCGTGTCGCCCTTGATCTCGCGCACGACAGCGCCGGCACCATCGGTGATCTCCAGGCGCACGCTGTCCGGCTTGTCCTTGAGCCAGTAGTTCACGAACGCGGCCAGCGGCGGATTCTCTCCCAGAAAGATCATGTCGCCCTGGTACGAGCGTTCCTGATCGGTCATCGGGAGCCGCAGCACCGCGCCGGCGCTCGGAAAGACGCCGCCGTCTCCCACCGCCACCGTGCCGTACTGCTGCAGCGGCGCCATGTCGTCGAGGATCCAGATGCCGCGGCCGTGCGTGGCCAGGATCATGGCGTTGTCGCGCGGGTGCTGGGTGATTTCGTAAACCGGCACCGTCGGCAGGTTGGCACGCACGCGCGACCACTCGCGGCCACGCGTGGTGGAGACCCAGAGTCCGGTTTCGGTGCCGACATACAGCACGTCGGGATTGTGCTGATCCTCGGAGATGGTGCGCACCACCTCGCCTTTCGGGAGGTTGGCCGCGATGGACCGGAACGTGGTTCCGAAATCCGTGCTGGTATAGAGGTACGTACCGTAGTCGCCGGTCCGATGGCTGTCGAACGCGACATACACGGTGCCGTCATCGAAGTGGGATGGTTCCACCTTCGACACGTACGCCAGACGTGGTGCGCCCGGCACCCGCGCGGTGACGTTGGTCCAGCTGCTGCCGCCATCGCGCGACACGTGCACC
>JBOHRY010000376.1:0-1584 GCA_050732955.1 Gemmatimonadales bacterium
ATCCTTCGGTTCGCATCAGTTCCTCGGCCTCGAGATCGACGTGCAGCCGGATCTCGTCGTTCAATTCGTGGTCTACGCTTTCGGCGCGAAAGAGCGCTCGCAGGCGCCGGACAATCCGGGCGCGGAAGTTTGGCATTGCGTCTCCGTCAGCTGGCGTGGAGGACCTGATCAACGGCGGCGGAGAAGCGGCGCCACGCAGAGCGTTCGGTGGCGAGCCGTTTCCTGCCCAGCGCGGTGATGGTGTAGATCTTCGCCCGGCGTCCCTCGGAACTGGTCCCCCACGCGGCACTGACCCATCCCTCGTCTTCGAGGCGATAGAGCGCGGGGTAGAGGCTCCCCTGGCCGACGTTGAGGACGTCGCTGGAGAGGGCGCGGAGGCGCTTGGAGATCGCCCAGCCGTGCAGCGGTCCCAGGAGCAGAGCCTTGAGCACCAGCAGGTCCAAGGTGCCCTGGAGGAGGTCGGCGCGATTCGGCATATTGTCGTCCCTGATAGTATGACGTTCGACAACAGAAAATCGTTGCCGGTTGTCGGATGTCAAGGTATCGAAACCGGCCAGTGGCCCGGTTCGTATGGCACGCGGTCCCCGCATCGAGACGACGTCGTGAAGATCACCCCGGTACTGCTCGCAGTTTCGCTCACCGCGGCATCATCCCTCGCGGCCCAGGGCGCCGACACCACGGCGTTCGTCCGCTTCGAAGCGTCGGCTCCGCTGGTCGCCCGCGCCGATTCGCTCTACGCGGCCAAGGCCTACGCCGCCGCGGCAGCGGCCAACATCGCGATCGCCGAGCGCGGTGACTGGACCCATCCCGGAGATCTCCGTTACAACGCTGCTTGCTCCGATGCACTGGCCGGGAAGCCGGAGTTCGCACTGACTCAGCTCCGCCTGGCGATCGCCGCCGGCTACCGCGATGCACCGCAGCTGGAAAGCGATCCCGATCTGACCACGCTGCACGCCCGGCCTGAGTGGCGCGCGGTGGTCCGGGAAGTAGAGGATTCTGTCGCGGCATTCCGTCGGACGCACAGCGATCCCGAGCGCGCCCGGTTGGTAACTACCGACATTCCCCGTTTCTGGCGCGTGTACGATCTGGCGCAGCAGGTTCCAGCCGCCGACCGCCCGGCGATCTACCGCCGCGAGTACTTCGCCGGCGGGAGCATCGGGCTGGCCGATTACTTCCTGGTCAAGATCCGGTCGGTCAACGCATTCGCCGCCTTCATCGACCGGACTCCCAGATACTACCAATCGATACGTTCCAGCACCATGCAGGTGGCCAGTGACGTCTCCGCCATTCGTACCGTGCTTCGGCGGATGAAGCAGCTGTATCCCGCCGCCGTCTTCCCCGACATCTACTTCGTGGTCGGCCGGCTCACGTCCGGCGGCACATCAACCGCCACCGGCCTGCTGCTGGGGTCCGAAATGTTCGCCGCCACCCCGATGTCGCCGCGCGACGAGATCGGCCCCGGGACGCGTGACTTCATCAGCAACGCCAGCGTCATCCCGACCATAGTAGCGCACGAACTGGTGCATTTCGAGCAGCACATGGGCGGGAAGGAAGACCTCCTGCGCAATGTGCTGGTGGAAGGCG
>JBOHRY010000377.1:0-3016 GCA_050732955.1 Gemmatimonadales bacterium
AAGGCGAAGCTCGCCTCGGTCAAGAGCGACATTCGCAACACCGAAACCGCCGAGGAGGCGTATTTCTCGGATTACTCGACGTATGGCACGTACGCGCAACTCCAGACCGCGAGCAACATGCGGACGACAGCGGGCAATACCATCGGCATAGGGACCAACGCCAGCGGGTACACGGTGACCGTCACCAACAGCTCGATTTCCACCGGGTTCACCAACTGCCAGGTGCAGGTCGGTGCCGGCGCGACGTCGGGGGTCGACGGTCAGATCGTCTGCCAGTAGGGCAGCCAATTCGTCTGCTCGCGGCACCAATGTTGCTAATCACCTCTCGACAACGGTCCACGGTAGGGCCGCAGCCCGGGAGGAAGCATGATGAGACACCGTCGCCGCGGATTCGCATTGATCGAGTTGATGATCGCCATGGTGATCATCGGCATCCTGGTCAAGATGGCGATTCCCAAGCTGGCCGCCACGAAGGACGCGGCGCGACTCGCGTCGGTTCGCGCTGACATCCTCAACGCCGAAATTGCCCAGGAAGCGTACTTCTCCGACAAGGAGACCTACGCGACGCTCGCCCAGCTGAGAAAGGCATCCAACTTCAATCTCTCGATCGGCAACACCATGGCGGTGAAGGCCGCAGCCAGCGGATATACGTTGACCGCAACTAACCGCGCCATCACCACCAAGATCAAGAAGTGTACGGTGACGGTTGGCCGCGGCGCCTCGGTCGCGGTAGATGGACAGATCACCTGCCCCTGAACGCGATCGCAATCAATTGACACGTCCCGCCGCTTAATTCGTCCCACCGCGCGCTCGCAGGTCCCCCCACCCGCATTCGCACTTCGCTAGTCTCGGCGCACTTCTTCCGGAGTGCGTCATGCCGTGCGGTTCGCGTCGCGGAGAATCCCTGGTTGAACTGATCGTGGCACTCGTGCTGCTCGAGCTCGCCGGCTCGCTGGCGCTGGCAACCGCGCTTACGGCCGAGCATCTGGCCCGTCACGCGGCAGCGGTTTCATCCACCGATGCCAGCAGGTGGCAAGAGTACCGGAGTCGCGAGCTGCTGCCAGGATGTCTCGCAGCACTCGCTCCAGATACAGTGCCGCTCTGGTTTCCGCCAACGTCGGATCGACCCGGCCTCGCGACGACCGTTCGATGCGGGCATTGACCGGTTCTGTCAGTCGCCGTTCAGGCGCTCATGCCGGTTTCACTCTCGTCGAATTGCTCCTTGCGTTGACGCTCCTCGTCCTGGTGGCGAGCGGAGCGATCGCGCTGGTCGGCATGGCGTCGCGCGAAGCGAGACGGGCGACGCAGGCTCTCACGACGAGCCGGTCGGTCGAGGCACTCCAGGGTTTCCTGCAGCAGGAACTGCGGGATGCCATGACTGACGACATCACCGTGCTGGCTCCCGAGCGGATCGCCCTGGCCCGCCCGGTGGGAGACGCAATGACGTGCGCGACCGACGCCGGATCAGTGGTGATCGCCGACTCCGGTTGGTCGGGCGCCCGCCTCCCCGAGGCGGGGCGGGACGAGAGCTGGCTTCTCGCCGATCCTTCAACCGCGGCGTGGCAGGCGAGCGCCATCACGGATGTTTCCGCGGATCACTGTCCCGACGGCTCGCCGGCAACCCGCATCCAGCTCGCTTCACCATCGCCGTCGGCGGTCATCCGGGTCATGGAGCCGGTCGAGTTGAGCGCGTACGGGTCCGGAGCCTTCGATTGGATGGGGCTCACCCCCGCAAGTCACCTGGTCGCGGTGCAGCCATTCGCCGGTCCACTCGTGCCGGCAACAACAGGATGGACGGTCTTCTCCGATCGCATCGAATCGCGGCTGCAGCCGCACGGCGCCGATCCGCTGCTTCTGATCACGCCGCTCGCGCCGGCACTGCCGTGACAGTCCGCCCGGAGACCGCTCGTCGCGGCGCCTCACTCGTGATCGTGCTGGTGGCGAGCGTGGTGACCCAATCGCTGATGCTGGTTGCACTCCAGGCCGCAGTCATCCGGGTGCAAGCGGCCAACGACCAGCGGGGGCGCATCGAGGGCCAGCTCGTGGTTGCCAGTGCGCTCGCGACGGCGCGGCTCGGTTGGCGGAGTGACCTCGATACGCTCAGCGACGGCGGCACCATGTCCGGGAATCCGGTGGCGCGATCGGACGGATGGACCTGGCGCGTGGTCGCGACGCGAACCGGTGTGTTGCTCCGGCTGGTTGCATCGGCCGAACGTCGCGCGTCCGACGGCGAACTGTTCGCTTTGCGGCGCGCCAACCTCCTGCTGTTCCGCGATAGCGCCGATACTGTTCGGGTGTTAGGGAGGCGGGCACGGTTCTGATGCTGGTTGGCACGGGGAGTGCTACCTACTCATTCCGAGTCTCGCGGCCGCGGCCCCGGACGGGCCGGCTGGACAAAAGCCAAGTTGTTATAACGTAAAGGGTTACTCGGTCGTACCGCGATACACGTCTGGGCTTCGGCCAAGGTACGTTGCGAGCACCCTCCACCGCACAATCCGGGCTCCTATGGCGCTCTTCCCCCGTTCGCGCAGCACGGTTGGGCTCGACATCGGCAGCGGTTTCATCAAGGCAGTGATCATCAATCACGCCTCGGGCCAGCCGGTGCTCGAAAAGGTCGCGCTATCGCGCGTTCCCGACGATGCGATCGTCGAGGGCGAAGTGATGGATCCGACCGTCGTGGCCAATGCCGTGCGCAATCTGCTCGCCGAAGCGCAGCTCAAGGCGAAGGAAGTCGTCGTCGCCGTGGGTGGGCGCGACGTGATCATCAAGAAGATCCAGATGGATCGCATGAAGGAGGCGGAAGCACGCGAAGTGATCCGCTGGGAAGCGGATCAGCACGTGCCGTTCGATCCCGAGAACGTCGAGCTGGATTTCCAGATCCTCGATCCCGACGGCGACGGGCTCCAGATGCAGGTCCTGCTGGTGGCGGCGAAGCGCGAACTGGTGGAGTCGAAGCTGACCTTGCTCACCGAGATCGGCGTCGAAGCCAATATCATCGATGTCGAGGCCTTCGCCC
>JBOHRY010000378.1:0-3768 GCA_050732955.1 Gemmatimonadales bacterium
GTGCAGGGCGTGCTGACGTTCTACACCATGTACCACAAGCACCCGGTCGGCCGGCATTTCATCCAGGTGTGCACCACCTCGCCGTGCGGCATCTGTGGCGCCGAAGAAGTGGCGCGCGCGCTGGTCGAGCAGTCGGGATGCCGCGATCTGGGTGCCACGAGTCCCGATGGGCGCTTCACGGTCATCGAGGTGGAGTGCCTGGGCGCCTGCGGGTTCCCGACGCCGATCCTGGTCAACGACGACTTCATCGAATCGGTGACGCCGGAACGAGTGCCTGAAGTCCTGGCGCGGTACCCCTGATGGGCTATCCGCACCCGATCCACCCGCGCGAGAATCCGGTGCTGTCGCAGCACTTCGGCGAGGCCGATGCGCGGAGCTACGCCGGCTGGGTGCGGCGCGGTGGGTACCAGGCACTGCGCAAGGCAATCGGCATGGCGCCAGACGACATCATCGCCGAGGTGAAGACCTCGGGGTTGCGTGGCCGGGGCGGCGCCGGTTTTCCGACGGGGACGAAGTGGTCTTTCATGCCCAAGGATGACGGCAAGACGCACTATCTCTGCTGCAACGCGGACGAATCGGAACCAGGGACATTCAAGGATCGCGAAATCATGCGGTGGACGCCGCACGCCCTGATCGAGGGATGTGCCATCGCGCAGCTCGCGATCCGGGCACAGGTCACCTACATCTACATTCGCGGCGAGTTCACCGAGCCGTTCCATGTGATGACGCGGGCGCTGGAGGAGGCGTACGCCAACGGGGTGCTGGGCGCCAACGCGCTCGGTTCCGGCCGGCAGATTGACATGGTGATTCATCGCGGCGCCGGCGCGTACATCTGCGGCGAGGAGACCGCGCTGATGAATTCGATCGAGGGTCGGCGCGGCAATCCGCGGATCAAGCCGCCGTTCCCGGCGGTCGCGGGATTGTTCGGACAGCCGACGACGATCAACAACGTCGAGACGCTGGCGGCCGTGCCGGCGATCATCAATCGCGGCGGCGCGTGGTACGCCGGCCTGACCCTCTCCAGTCCCAAGAGCACCGGGACCAAGCTGATCTCGGTGTGCGGTCACGTGCGGCGGCCGGGCACCTACGAAATCACGCTGGGCTTCCCGATGCAGGAACTGATCTTCGACCTGTGTGGCGGGATGCATCCCGGACGGACGCTCAAGGCGGTGATTCCCGGCGGGTCGTCCGTCCCGATCATGACGGCGGCGGAAGTCGATGGCTGCGCCACGGATTACGAGGGGATCGTCGCGCGCGGCTCGATGCTCGGGTCAGGCGGCATGATCGTCATGGACGACTCCACCGATCTCGTCTACCAGATCATGCGACTGGCCCGCTTCTACGCGCACGAAAGCTGCGCACAGTGCACCAATTGCCGGGAAGGCACCGCATGGACGACCCGGATCCTCGAGCGGATGCTCGCCGGTCTGGGCAAACCGTCCGACCTGGACCTGTTGCTCGAGCTTTCGGAGCAGATGACGGGTCGCACGATCTGCGTGCTCAGTGATTCCTGTGCGGCGCCGGTCGTGAGCGGCATCCAGAAGTTCCGCTCAGAGTTCGACGCGTACCTGAGCCGCTCGCGGACGACCGTGATGGCGGAGGTCTGACGCCGTGACCGCCCCTGTGGTGAATGTCACGATCGACGGCATCACGGTGCAGGTGCCGAAGGGCATCATGCTGATCGAAGCGGCGAAGCAGGCCGGCGTCCTCGTGCCGCACTACTGCTATCACCCGTCACTGCCGTCGCCGGCTGTGTGCCGGATGTGCCTGGTCGAAGTCGAGAAAGCTCCCAAGCTGGCACCGGCGTGTGTGACCGCTGTTGCCGACGGGCAGGTCGTGCACACGAGCTCGCCGGTCGCCAAGGATGCGCGCAAGGCCGTGCTCGAATTCCTGCTGATCAATCATCCGCTCGATTGTCCGATCTGCGACCAGGCCGGGGAATGCGAGCTGCAGGATTTCGTCTTTCAAGAGGGACGAGCGGGAACGCGCTACTCTGATTACGCCAAGAGGTACGCACCGGTCGAGGACTTCGGTCCCGACGTGCTGTATGTGCCGAATCGTTGCATCCTGTGTACCCGCTGCGTGCGGTTCATGGACGCCGTCGCCGAGGATCCGGTGCTCGAGGTCTATGAACGCGGTGACCGCGCCTATATCGGGATCGACGCCGAGCACCATCTCGACCATCCATGGTCGGGCAACGTGGTGGATCTCTGTCCGGTGGGTTCGTTGATATCGAAGGATTTCCTGCACAAGGCGCGGGCGTGGGACCTGGACAAGACGGCGTCGATCTGTCCGGGATGCACGCAAGGCTGCAACATGACGATCGATACGCGAGACAGCGTCGTCGTTCGTCTGCGGCCGCGACCCAACCTCGACGTCAACCGGCATTTCATGTGCGACACCGGTCGCGCCGACTATCGCTGGATGAATCGCGGTGACCGGGTCGAAGCTCCCCTGCGCCACGATGGCACGAGACACCACGCGACCGATTGGGATGTTGCACTCGACCGGTTCGCCGAGCTGGTCGGATCGGCGAACGGCTCGGTGGTGGTTTTGGCGGGCGGACGCGCCTCGTGCGAAGCGATCGGCTGGACGCTCAGGCTGGTCGGCACCGCGGGCGTCACCGCTGCCATGAAGGTCCCGATCGGCGGCGCCGCACCGATCGGAAGCATTCCCGATCTCGCGCTTCGACCGGAGCGTGCCGCCAATCTGGAAGGGGCGCGCTTGCTTGGCATGACCGCGAGCTGGGCGGCTGCGCTCGCCGCAGCCCCGCAGGCTGGGCTGGTCATCGCGCTCGACGCCGAGCTCGACGACGCCGAGGCCGCCAGCGTCCGCTCGGTACGTCACCTCGTGCATCTGGCCGCGGTGCCGGACGCACGCCTCAACTCGGCCGAGCTGGTGCTTCCCATCGCCACGATGGCGGAAGAGCAGGGGGTCTACGTCAACCGGGACGGGCGGGCGCAGCGGTTCCTCCCGGCTCGCCCGGCACCGGGTATGGCGCGGGCTGCGTGGTGGATCGCGTCCCAGGCCTGGCAGCGGGGCGGCGCAGGCCGTTCGGCGCCAGCCACCGCCGCGGAAGCCTTCGCGGCGCTCGAAGCATTCGGCGGTCTGTCGTATCGCGACCTGGGCTTCGTCGGGCGTTCGATCCGCGCCGTGGCCGGAGCGACGTCATGACGCCCGATCAGAAAGGGTTTCTGCTCTTCACCGTCGTGAAGCTGCTGGTGGTGTTCACCATACTGATGGTCGGGGTGGCGCTGCTTACGCTGGTCGAGCGGAAGGTGGCCGGATGGATGCAGAATCGCCCGGGCCCCAACCGGGTCGGTCCGTCCGGCATCCTGCAGCCGCTGGCCGACGGCATCAAGAATTTCATCAAGGAAGAGACGCGACCCGGATCGGCCAACGGCTTTCTCTTCCAGCTCGCACCGGCGCTCTCGTTCATTCCGGCGGTGATCCTGATCGCGGTCATTCCGCTGGCCGCACCGCTGCCACTGGACTTTTCGGCGAACCTCCCGCTGATCGGCCTTACCACCTATCGCGGTGCGCTGCCGATCTCGATCGCCGATCTGCCGATCGGTTTCATCTTCATCCTGGCCTTCTCCTCGCTCGGCGTGTACGGAATCGCCCTGGCGGGATGGGCGTCGAACAGCAAGTACTCGCTGATCGGAGGACTCCGGGCCAGCGCGCAACTGATCTCGTATGAGGTCGCGATGGGGCTGTCGCTCATTCCGGTGCTGCTCATCTCCGGCAATGCATCGTTCAGCGTGATCG
>JBOHRY010000379.1:0-2514 GCA_050732955.1 Gemmatimonadales bacterium
GGCGGAACGAGCGGGGCAGGGTCACGTGGGCTCGTGTAACAGGGTTCCGGGTTGTTTCGGACGACAGATTCTAGTATCGGAACGCTACGTGGGCTACCCTGGATCCCGTTTCGATCTGGAACCTAGAGAATTCGCTGCCCGAACGCGCTGGCCATGAGCCCGACCGCAAGTTCTGCGGTGTGATTGACCTCGTCCAGCACCGGATTCACTTCGACCAGATCGACGGCGACGATACGGCCCGTGTCCCAGAGAGTTTCCATCGCCAGGTGGGCTTCGCGGAACGTCGCGCCGCCACGCACCGGGGTTCCGACGCCCGGGGCTTCGCGCGGATCGACGAAATCGAGGTCGAGCGAGACGTGAATGCCGGCGGTGCCGTCGCTGACCTGCTCGATCGCCTCACGGAGCACCGCCCGCAGACCGCGTTCATCCACGTCCCGCATGGTGAATATCGTCACGCCGAACTCCCTGGCATTGGCGCGTTCGGCCTGGTCGAGATCCCGGGCTCCAATGATCACCGCATGTTCCGGCCGGAGCGCCGGCGCCGGCTCGGCGAGTGACGCCAACGCGCGATCACCGTGGCCGAGCAGGTGTGCCACCGGCATGCCGTGGATGTTCCCGCTCAACGTGGTGTCTGGCGTGTTGAGGTCGCCGTGCGCGTCAAGCCAGATCAACCCCAGACGCTCACCGCGTTCGGCCAGTGCCGTTGCCACGCCCGCGACGGACCCTGCCGCGAGCGAGTGGTCGCCGCCGAGCACGAGCGGCAGTTGTCCGTCGCGCACCAGCGCGGCAGTACGTTGCGCCACGTCGCGACAGACGGCGGTGATCGTCGGCAGGAAGTCGATGCCGCGGTCGAGTCCCAGCGTCTCGCGAGTTGGTACCGCGACATCGCCGGTATCGATCACGGTGTGGCCGAGCTGCTCGAGACGCGAGGCCAGCCGCGCCAGTCGAACGGCCGACGGTCCCATTTCGACGCCGCGCCGTGACGCGCCAAGATCCAGGGGAACGCCAAGGAGCGAGATCGACGCCATGGCGGAAGATAGCCCCGGCACCACGGTCATCATCTTCGTCGCGGATCACGGTTGTTTGCCGTGTCCCTGCCGGGCTTGGTCGAATTCGGGATGCAACGGCGCGGCAATGTCGTCATCTATCGCGCCCCTCTTCCGGAGTGGTACGAGCCATGAGGCTCCCCGCAGCAACCGCGATTGCGCTCGTGCTCGCCGGCGCCGCGGCGTTGCCGGCACAGGATGTTTGTGTGGCGCCCAAGGATTCGCACGAGGCCAACACCTTCGCGACGCTGTCGGTGCCGGTCGCATTCACCGGGGCAAGGGCGCCGGCGGCGGCGCACGGAATCTTTCTCGGACTCGAGGTGGCTTCGCTGCCATCGGTCGGACGCGCCAACGCGACGCCCACCGCGTGCCGGCCCGACAAGGGACCGGAGAACACCAACCCGATTCCGGTGCTGGTGCGTCCACGCCTCGCTCTGGCGATGCACGGGCTGGTGTTCGAGGTGTCGTGGATCCCGCCGGTCCGAATCAATGAAGTTCGTGCGAACCTGGTCGGATTGGCGATCGCGCATCCGCATCCGCTCGGTGGCGGTTGTGTGCTTTGCTTGCGCGCGCATGCGACGTTGGGATCGCTGCGTGCCCCGGTGACCTGTCCAGACGCGGCGATTCGCGACGTCACCAGTCAGTGCTTCGGGGGAACGCGGTCCGACGATCGATGGCAGCCGGGTGTGTTCGGCGCGGAAGCTGTCATTGGTGCCGGGCGCTCGCGCATTCGCCCGCATTTCGGAGTCGGTTATACGTGGTTGCGTCCGCGCTTCGAGGTGGACTTCACCAACGCGGCGGATTCAACGGATCACCGGCGGGTGGAGGTCAACCTGGAGCGCGTAGCCCTTTTCGCCGGAGTAACCATGCAGATGGGATCCTCAACGGTCACCGCCGAAGCATACTCGACTCCAGCCGACGCGGTGACTGCGCGAGTGGTCGTCCGCACGAGACTCGGACGGTGAGGCGGTCGCTCTCGGCGATCGTCGCGCTCAGTGCGCTGGTCGTCGCGCCGTGCATCGCAAAGGGACAGGGAGTGCCGGATGCTTCCCTTACGCGCGGAACGCTCTCGTTCGACGCCGATGCCACCTTGGGCGCGTTCACCGGCACCACCAGCACGATGACCGGCCACCTTGCGGGTGCCAGCGATCTCGGCGGCGTGCGCGGTTGGGTTCAGGCGGCGGCCGTCTCGCTGACCACGCACAACGGCCACCGCGACCGGGACATGGCGAGTTCGCTCGAGATCCCCAAGTATCCGGTCATCCGGTTCGATCTCGACAGCGTGACACCGGGCGAGACGCGCGGCGATTCGACCAGGGTGACGCTCCATGGGCGATTCACCATCCACGGGCAGACGCGCGCGGCGAGCGTGCCGGGCTGGGCGTGGCCCAAGCCGACTGGCGCGCGGTTCCGCGGTACGACGCCCATGAACGTGAAGGACTACGGCGTCGGCGGCCTCAGCAAGATG
>JBOHRY010000380.1:0-4449 GCA_050732955.1 Gemmatimonadales bacterium
CGTCGGCAGCGCTCCGCGTCGCGGCCATCCACCGTCGCACGTCGCGCGGGCCATTGCTTGACGGCCGTGCCGGTCCGCGGTCGATCGCCTCGGCGCGACGAACCTCGGCGGTCGATCCCTTGAACCGCCGCCACACCGGCCCGACTGGCACGCAGTACCGTGCCGTGATCCGCATCACATCACGATCCTCGCCCGCGGCAGCGTGGCCGGCGCGATCGGCATCCGCTGCATGACACTCGGGCAGCCATGTCGCGGTGACGCGGCTATCCCGCCAGAGCTGCACCAGCGTGTCGATCGACTGCGCCGTGGCGATGCCCTTGATCCATTCGTCGCGCACTCGTTCGGCTGAGAGGTGGTCGATCTCGTGCGCCTGCGCGACCAGGGCGTTCCACGTCGAAGGCTCGATCGTGAAGCCGAACCGTGCCGCAAACCGCAGCGCCCGGAGGATGCGGAGCCGGTCTTCGCGAAACCGCGTCGCCGGTTCGCCGACCGCACGGATCAGCCGCCCGACAAGGTCTTCATAGCCGTGGTAGGGGTCGCGCCACTCACGGCGCAGTGGGTGATAGGCAATGGCGTTGATCGTGAAATCGCGGCGAGCCAGGTCGTCGGCAAGTGAGACACCAAACTCCACCGTGGCGTGGCGACCATCCGTCGCGACGTCGCGACGGAAAGTGGTGACTTCGTGCATCGTCCCCTGATCATCGAGCACGCCGACGGTACCGTGCGCCATGCCGACGTCGATGCTCCGCGGAAAGAGCGCCCGCACGGTTTCCGGCCGCGCCGCCGTGGCCAGGTCGACGTCCTGGTGCGGATCGCCCGCGATCGCGTCACGGATCGCTCCGCCAACGCACCAGGTCTCGTATCCCGATTCTTCCAGCCGCCGCAGGATGCCGAGGACCGGCGCCGGAATCTCGATCGGTTCGAGTCGCGCCAGCCC
This sequence comes from Gemmatimonadales bacterium, assembly GCA_050732955.1. GTDB lineage: Bacteria > Gemmatimonadota > Gemmatimonadetes > Gemmatimonadales > GWC2-71-9 > Palsa-1233. Next base: position 938 of record JBOHRY010000380.1, read on the forward strand.
GGCCGTCATCCGCCGGCGATCCGCGTCACTTGAGCTCGCGGATCATGATATTGCGCAGCGCGAGCGTACCGTTGTGATCGCCCTGGATCGCGATGAATCCCTTGGCCAGCTTGCCGTAGTCGGGCCACACCGCAAACTTGCTCGCGGCGACCTTGGCAGCCCAGTCAGGGCTTTCCAGCTCATACGCCAGCAGCTTCTGACCATTCATCCAGTGTTCCACGTGATGCCCGCGAACCACGATGCGCGACGTATTCCATTCATTCGCGGGCTTCACGATCCCCGCCGGCGACGGGTATAACCCATATGCCGCGCCAGCGGAGGTCAGCCGGTTCTTGCCGTCGCCGGCGTTGGCGTCGTCGAGCAGCTGATATTCGGGACCGGTCCAGTAGACGTGATCGTACTCTTCGCTGGCGCGATAGAACACCCCCGAATTGCCGCCGGTGCCAATCTTCCAGTCGAATCGCAATTCGAAGTCCTGGAAGGTGGTGCGTGTCACGATATCGTCGGTGCCGGTCGACTTGGTGAGCACGCCATCAACGACATGCCACGCCGTGGGCATCGTGTCGCTGCGATAGCCGCGCCACCCGGTCGTGGTCCGGCCATCGAAGAGGAGTCGCCAGCCGGCGCGCTGCTCCGCGGCCGAGAGCGAATTGACAGCCGACGGTGTCGGTGCACTGGCCGGCACAGCGGATGAATGACACCCGCCGAGCGTCAGCGCGCCTGCCACGACAATACCAACCAGCGATCTCGAGCTCATGATTCCCTCGTGAAGGTTTGACGCGCGTCAGCCACAGAGCACGCTGCCGCCGTTGACGTTGAGAACCTCACCGGTGATGTGGCACGCCAGATCCGACAGGAGGAAGAGAATCGGTCCGGCGATATCCTCGGCCGTCGCGATGCGGCGCATCGGGATCGACGCCGCAATGCGGGCCCGGCCTTCCCCTGCGTACGGCTGCGCCGACATCTCCGTGTCCACCCAGCCCGGCGCCACACAATTGACCGTGACGTTCGGCGCGCACTCGATGGCCAGCGACTTCACCAGCGAGATGATGGCCCCCTTGCTCGCGGCGTAGTCGGCGTGAAACGCTTCGCCCCGCTGCCCTGCCGTGCTGCCCACCAGCACTACACGGCCGTCGCCCGCCAGCAGGCCCAATGCAGCGCGGGTGCTGAAGAACACCGCGTCGAGGTTGGTGCGGAGCGTCTCGCGCCAGCGCTCCGGTGCCAGCGAGGCGAGCGGCGTCTCGGCCGCCGGCCAGACGCCGTGATTGGCCACAAAGCCATCGAGCCCACCGAACGCTGCCTTGACCTCCGCAAACAGCTGGCTGACCCGATTGGGGTCGCCGAGATCACCGCCGCCCACGAAGACGCGCCGTCCTTGCGCCCGGATCGAGCGGGCCACCGCTTCGGCATCGCTCCGTCGCGTGTGATAGGTGATGCCGACATCGGCTCCGGCCCGGGCACAGAGCAGCGCCGTCGCGGCTCCAATCCCGCGCGAGCCGCCGGTAATCAGCAGCCGCTTGCCCGCAAGCGATATCATCCGCCGTGCTCCGCCACGAGAATCGCGGTGATCTGGTGCTGGATCGCGAGATGCAGTTCCTGAACATGGTTCACCCGGACGTCCTGAACGACGAACGCGTAATCGACCAGCTTCGCGAGGTCGCCACCGTCACCGCCAAGCAACGCTACCGTGACCAGACCTCGAGCCCGCGCGGTCTGGGCGGCGACGACACAGTTCCGGCTGCGGCCCGACGTACTGTGCAGGATCAGCACGTCGCCCGGCCGGGAGAGTGCTTCGATCTGCCGGGCGAAAACGTGATCGTACCCGAAATCATTCGCTGCCGCGGTTAGCGCCGACGTATCGGTCGTGAGCGCGATGGCCCGCAGCGCCCGTTGCGCGCCCGCACGATACCGCACCACGTATTCCGCGGCGAGATGCTGGGCGTCGGCAGCCGAGCCGCCGTTGCCGGCAAAAAACAGGGTGCCTCCGTCGTGAAGGCAGCGGCGCATCACGGCAACGATCGCATCGAGCTCTCCCGGGCGAGCCGCAACGGACTCTGCCAGCGCCGCCAGGTCCCGCAAACCGTTGGCAATACGGTCCGCGTCGCTCATCCATTCTCCAGCATGCGGCGAACGAAGCGCCAGACCGACTTCCTGACGGGGAGCGGATCGACCTCGTAGATGCTCAGGTCGTCGAGAATGGCGCGCGGATTGGTCTCCAGCAGCAGTGTGGCCTGATCGGCGCCGTCATGTTCCGCCAGCCAGTCGAGGGCGGTCGCCACGTTGCGCTCATCGCCGTGATTGTCGGCGGCCAGCACGTCGGCCAGACCTTCCCGCACCAGATCCCTGGCGCGGTCGCCTCGACTGCGTGGGAGCGTCATCGTCGTGGCGTCGACTTGAATCACGGTGCCGAGCTCACGCCAGAGGCGCACGGTGTCCACGGCGCATGATGAGTAGCGCTCCGGATGCGCCAGCACCGGTACCAGTCCCGCCATGATGACCTCGGACAACGCGCGGGCGACGATCTCGGCGGGCACCATCCGGTTGAACTCGACCAGCAGATATCGCGAACCAGCGAGCGTCACCTTGCGATCGGCGGCAGCCACCGGAATTGGGCGATCGAGCATCACCTCGGCGCCACGATGAATGCGCACACCTTCCGGGACGCGAGCGCTGAGCTCGGTCCACGCCGCCTCGTACGCCGGTGGCCACCCTTCCGCGATGTGCGACGCCAGCAGGTGCGGGGTACAGACGACATCGGTGATTCCCTTCGTGGCGAACATGCGCAGCACACGCACTGATTGTTCGACGTTGCGCGATCCGTCGTCGACCCCCGGAAGCACGTGCGAATGCAGGTCAATCACGCGGCGAATCAGCCGACGTGCTGGCGTGCACTCGCAGTGCCGATGCGGCGCGGCCGAGATTGGCGGGATCGCGTTCCACGCCCGCGAGAAGAGCCAGTGTGATGAGCGCGTCGGCGGCGAGAAGGTCGAGCGCGGCCGACCGCCCGGTGCCGCCACGAATCGCTGCATCAAGCGCCGCCTGCCCCGCCAGTGACAGCCGGGTCGGCAGTTCGGGAGAACCGTCCTGCTGAAAGAAAGCAGTTGCACGACGCCGCAACGCCTCGGGCGCCCCGGTCGTGCGGGCAGCGAACCATTCCTCGGCTGAACTCGGCGTCATTCGCCCACCCAGTCCTTGATGATGCCGGGAAACTCCGTCACGGCCACCGGCTCGACACCCGGCACAGCGAGCGATCCGCTTGCGAATGTCGTGCGCCCGCCACCGCGGCCGCCGAACTTCGACGTCAGTAACCGCATCAGTGCGTTGGCATCCTTGCCCGCCGCGGCGAGGTCGTCAGTGACCGCAACAGAAAGCGCGTTCGGCGACGCGGGATTGACGAGGACCAGGATGGCGGCGGTCTTCTGCTCGGCACGAAATCGATCGGCCAGTTCGCCAAGGTGGACGCGGTCCTCGGCGACCGTCGGCGTGATAAAGAGCGATACCCGCCCGGCGTG
>JBOHRY010000381.1:0-4423 GCA_050732955.1 Gemmatimonadales bacterium
GTGCAGGTGATCGCCTGGACCTTGTTGCGGCGGATCATCTCCGCGAGTGACAAGCCAAGCTCCGCGGTGCTCATGGCCCCCGCGAGCGTGATCATCATCTTGCCGCCGGCGCCGAGATGGCGGGTGTAGCCGTCGGTGGCGTCGATCAATGTCGCGGCGTTGAAGTGCCGGTAGTGATGGCGCAGGAACGACGAAATGTTCGATGAAACGGACGATGCACTCGACGCGGGTGTTGGCATGGCGCCAAACATATCGCGCCGTTTGGCCCGTCGCCACGCGTTACGTTCCACCACATGGCACTAGCTGAGCGGTTGACCTGCTGGGCGATCACGACGCCGGGGTTGGAGCCGTTGCTCGAGGGCGAACTGCAGAGTCTCGGACTCGTCGTCGGAGTCAGCGAGCCCGGCGGCGCCACCTTCGAGGCGACCGCGGCCGAGCTGGCCCGGGCGCTGATCGGGCTCCGGACCGCGAGTCGTGTCGCCGTGCGTCTGGCGGCCTTCCACGCTCGCTCGTTTGCCGAACTCGAGCGGCACGCGGCAAAGGTCGCGTGGGGTGACGTGATTGCGCCGGGACACGCAGTGCATTTCCGCGTGACATCACGGAAGTCGAAACTGTATCATCAGGATGGCATTGCCGAACGACTGGAACGTGCCGTCGTGCTGCAGCATCGGACGGTCGAGCCGGTGCGCGCGCCGTCGCGCGCGGAAGAGATCGAATCGCCCCGGGTCGATCCGCCGCCGCTGCAGCGAATCCTGGTTCGCGTGATGCGCGATGAGGTGGTGCTCTCCGCCGACGCCGCGGGAGCGCTGATGCACCTGCGCGGCTACCGTCAGGCGGTGGCGAAAGCGCCGCTGCGGGAAACGCTGGCTGCTGCACTCCTTCTCGCGAGCGGATGGGATACCAGTCTTCCGCTCGCCGATCCGTTTTGCGGCTCCGGCACCATCGCGATCGAGGCCGCGATGATCGCGCGCCGGCTACCGCCCGGACGGACGCGGCGCTTTGCCGCCGAAAACTGGCCGGGATTCGCTCCGGCGTTTGTGACGGCGAGAGCGGAGGGCCGAGCTCGGGAGTTGCCAGCGGCACCAGCATCGATCGCCGCCAGCGATCGTGATGGCGGTGCGATCGAAGCGATACAGGCGAATGCCGAGCGCGCCGGAGTGCCAGGCGATATCAGTGTGACGCGCGCGACGATATCCGCGCTCCCGCCCGACGACAAGTCAGGCTGGATCGTCACCAATCCGCCCTACGGCGCCCGTATCGGGGAGCGCACGGCGCTGCGCGATCTCTACGCGACACTGGGACGAGTACTCACGGAAAGACGACCAGCGTGGCGCCTCGCCATGCTCAGCGCCGATCGAATGTTGGAAGCGCAGACGAGACTCAGACTGACTGAAGTGCTGAGAACGACCAATGGAGGGATTCCGGTAAGAGTAGTGAGCACTGGAGAGAGAAGAGAGAACGGAAAAGAGAGAAGTGGGAGAGAAGCGAGACGAGAGAAGTAGCATCACTCGTCCTCCCTAATCCCTGGGCTCCGGGCCGGCTCTGGGCTCCGGGCTCTGGGCTTGCTCCGGGCTCTCTGCTTGCAGCTCTTTGGGTCGTCTTCGCTCTTTTCTCTGCGTCTACGGATGCGCCCCCGGCGGTAGTGGCATCGTCTTGTGGTAAAGGCAAGGTTCTTCGGAGTACACCGGCGGAAACCTCCATTGTGATCCATCCCACCGGATCAGTCCGCTGGAAGTGACCACCGCGTCCACGCCGTGATCGTCCACCGTGCCGTAGATATCGATGTTGCCTACCACGGTGGCGACCGGGAATCCCCAGGAGTCGACGATCCAGGTACGCGCCGTGTTCGGCGCGTCGGGATAGTCGTCGCGCATCGCGAAGGAAAACGCGGCGTAGTTGTGGCCGTTGGGCCCGCGAATCCCATAGAGTTTCGTGACGCCCCATCGGGCGTCGTTGGACGCGCCCCAGAAGTCGTTGCGGAGATAGTTGACCGCGCGATCGCTGGTCAGCTTGCGAAAGGCGAGATAGCGTTGCCACGACGAATCGGCGACCGCGTGGAAGAACTGCCAGGCTCCGTCGCGTGACGCCTGGGGTGCCGGCCGGACCGTCGGTCGCGGAAACACTCCCGGGACGATCACCGCGAAGAGCGCGCGCGACGCAGGCATCAGTGAATACATCCACCCCGGGTGCGCGACCTCGTCGCAGGCCGCCCGCCACGAAACCGGCGGCGCGAACCGCTGCCGGCGCGTGATCCTGGCGTGGAGCACCCGCTGCATGTTGTTCCCATCCGGGAAGAGATAGACGGTGACCGAATCCCCGGCATGACCCATCGGGATGTCCCCGGCGGAGTCAAACTGCGACGCCAGCCCGGACTTCATCAACCGGGCGCCGGTGTAATTGGCGTCAACCACCTTCGGCGGATTGGGATCGGCCATGAGACGGACTTGGGCGCCGGCGGCCGCGGGCAGCATTACCAATGAGGCGATCAGCAGAAGGCGGGCGTGCATCGGAAACTCACGGTTCAGGTAGCAGAACGAATCGGGCCACGCGGTCCGGGTCGAAGTAGCGGCGTGCCGCATCGCGGATCATGGCCGGGGTAAGCGCATCGAGCAGCTTTCCCCACTCCGGAATCTCGGACATCGAACGACCCGCGCGACCGCCGTCCGGCATCGCGTACTCACCCAGTTGTTCGAGCCACCATTCATTGGTCTTGATCTGCACTTCGGTCGCACGGCGGCTCTGCGCCACGAACTTCTGTACTTCGTCGGGCTTGGGTCCGTCAGTGCGGAAGGCGCTGATGATCGCCTGCGCCGCCGCCCATAGGGTATCGGCCTGCTGCGGCGAAGATTTGAATTGCACGATGGTGCGATAACGCTTTCTCGGCACACTTTCGAGATTGGTCTCAGCGTCCACGCCGTAGGTTGCTCCCATCGCCTCGCGCAGCTGATCGAGCAGTCGTTCCTGGATGATCTCTGCCGCCGCTGATCCGGCGAGATCCTCCTGCGGATCGACGTCCTCCGCCGGCCCGCTGAAGAACACCACCTGCTCGGCCACCGGTTCCTTGCCGCGCCGGACCACCTTGGTGATCAGCCCATCGGGCGGCAGCGGCGCCACGTCGCGCCAGGTCCGTTTGGTGCCAGTTGCCGGGAGCCCGCCCAGCCACTGCGTCAGCAGCGGACGAATCGAGTCGAGATTCACCTTGCCGACCATGACAAAGGTGAAATCGCCCAGGTCGCGGTACCAGTCGCGGTAGATCGCCAGCGCGCGGCGCGGATCGAGTTGCGCATCGACCCGCGCCGCGGTGAGTGGCTGCACCCTGGGACTGTTGCGGCCGAGTGTGATAGCGATGGTGTCACCGAACACGGCGGATGGCTCCGCATCGCGGTTCTTGAGCCCGTTGCGGACCTGGTTCACCAGCGCCGTGACCGCCGCGGAATCGTAGCGCGGCGTCGTGACGTTGAGCCAGAGGACCTGCAGGGCCGTGGCCAGATCCTTGGGTGCGGTGAGCACCACGATGCCCTGACTGGTTTCGTCGGCGCCCGGGACGATCCGCACGATCTTTCCGGCGAGCTTGCGTTGCAGCGCGACGGCATCGAAGTCACCAACCCCGCTCTGCCGCACGATGGCGTCGGCGAACGCCGCGTTGACCAGCTGGTCGTCGGGAAGCAGCGACAGCCCACCCGCCGCTTCGCCTTCCAGCTGGATCTCGTCCGCCTTGAAATCGGTCGGCTTGATCAGGAGCCTGACACCGTTGGCAAAGCGCCAGTCGGTCACACCGATGTCCGCGTACGTCGTCTCGGAGACGATGCGACCCGGTCGCGGAGGATTGGGAACCAGTGCCGTCGCCACGGCGGCTTCGGTCCACGCCGGAAGTGTCATGGTATCGGTGCGCGCCAGAATCGCCACCAGGGTATCCCGCGTGGGAAGCGCGGCACGTTCCTTCTCGGGTCCGAGCACCAGGATGAAGCGGTCGGTGCCACGGGCGGCGTCGCGAATCGCCGCGTTGACTTCGGCTACGGTAATCGTGGGAAGGATCGCCTCTGCCATCTGGTAACGATCGTGCGCGGAGACGACCGCATCGCCCTGCAGGAACGCGTTGAGGTACTCGTCGACGTACACGGCGGATTCGGTCTTGCCTTCTTCCGCGGCGGCGGACTCGCGGCTCCTGAGCAGCGAGGCCTTGGCGCGCTCGAGTTCCGCGGGAAGGACGCCGTGCTCCTCGAAGCGGCGCAATTCCCGGAGCACCGCTTCGAACGCGGCGGCTCCCTGACCTTCCTTGGGGCTCACGCCAACCTGAAAGACCTGCAGGTCGCGAATGAATCCGGCGGACCCGAAGCCGGCGCCGACGAATGGGACGTCGGGCTTGCGACGTAGCTCCTGCAGCCGCTGCGAGGCGATGATCCCGTACAGGCCGGTCACCAGG
>JBOHRY010000382.1:0-2841 GCA_050732955.1 Gemmatimonadales bacterium
GAGGTAGCGTCCGGTCGCGAGGCCGAGCGACGCGCTCAGGAAGACGTTGCCCAGGGCCCGGACGTGATGATACTCCTCCGATCCGCCGACCACGCGAGACCCGATGACAAGACCCACGCCATCTCGCTGGATGGCTTCGAGGAACAGCGGCATCTCCTCCGCGCGATGCGAATAGTCCGCATCCATCATCGCGATCACGTCACCAGTGGATGCCTCGAACCCGGCGCGCAGCGCCATTCCTTTACCGGAGCGGCGGGGGTTCGCCACCACGGTCGCACCGCCGCACCGCGCGAGTTCCGCCGTGCGGTCCGTCGATCGATCGTCCACCACGATGATCTCCACGTCCCAGCCGGTCAGGTTGGGAACCACTCGCTGGAGGTCGCCCAGTACGCGGGGCAACGTCTCTTCTTCATTCCTCGCGGGGATCACGACGCTGAGTTTCAACGCGCCACCTCGTCGACGACGACCTTGTTTTCACAGAGCCATGCGGCAAGCTGCTCGACCCCGGCCTCTGGCGAGATGTCCGGGCGCCACCCGAAGTCACGCTCCGCGGCACGCACGTCGCTCACGAAGACTTTCTGGTCGCCCGGCCTCCATTGATCGAACGCGTGTTTGAGTGGCCGCCCGAACCGGCGATCCAGAATCGCGATCAGTTCGAGCAGCGAAAGGGTGTAGTCACTGCCGCCGCCGATGTTGTAGGCGCGGCCGCTGATCGCGTCGATGCGCTCGAAGGCAGCGTCGTACGCGGCCACGAGGTCGCCGATCCAGAGTACATCCCGGACTTGCTTGCCGTCACCGTACACTGTCACGCCACGCTGCTGCATGGCGCGGATCGTGAACCACGCGACCCATCCCTGGTCTTCCATTCCGAACTGATGCGGACCATAGATGCAGGACTGGCGGAAGACGACGGTGCGAAGACCGTAGATGCGCGCATAGTCGAGCGCATACTGATCGCCGGTACCTTTGGAACAGCCATACGGGCTGTAGAAGTCGAGCGGGAAATGTTCGTCGATGCCGTGGGGCGCGTTTGCGTACCGGTACCGATTGCCCTCGTCCACGACATCCACCTGCTCCATCTTGCCGTATACCTTGTTGGTCGACGCGTAGATGACCGCGGGGCGTGAACGTGACGTGCGCACCGCCTCGAGCACGTTGAACGTACCGAGCGCATTGGTCCGAAAATCGTGCCGCGGGTCCTGTACCGAGGTGGTGACCGCAACCTGTGCCGCGAGATGGTACACGACGGCGGACGCTTCGACCGCTTTCGCGAAGCGCGGATCGGGTTCACAGACATCTCCGGCGATGATCTCGACGCGATCGCCCCAGCGCTGCTCCAGCCAGCGGCGGTTCACCAGCGCCCCCGGCCGGGAGAAATTGTCATAGACCACCACGCGGCGGCCCTGCGTCAGATAATGACCGGCCAGGTTGGCCCCGATGAAGCCCGCGCCACCTGTGATCAGGATGCCGTCTGCCATGCCACCTCACCGTCCCGCAGTTCGGCAGGATTGGGGAGCAAGCTTCGCGCCACCACGGACCCCATCCGCGGGGAAGCAGGTCCGGCGCGACTATGGCTTGGAGTAGACAGTGACTATTGCGGCCGACGGAACGTTCACCGTCAGCGACCCGCCCGCCCCCGCCGTCAGGTCGGCAAGGGCGGCGTGCGCCGGATCCGACGTGGTGACGCCGTAGTTCCCAGGCCGCAGTCCGTGCAGTGCGATCGCTGCCGCCCGTGCCATGTGCAGCACGACGACCGGTGCGTTACCGACGTTGGTGAATGCGACGGGGCGGACCACCGCGGCATTGTCCGATGCGGCGCCCACGCGAACCGCTCCAGCGCGCACGTACCGGAAATACTGGCGCAGGCCTAGTGTGCGGCTACCAATGACCGGAACGCCACCCACAATCGAATAGTACTGAGCGCCGTTGTCGGCCCCCGGAAACGCCAGGGTGAATTGCTGCCACGCGGACACCTGGCCGATGGTCAGGTCATCATAGAGGTCTTCCACGCCCGAACCGATGTGCTCCAGCATCGCGGTACGAAGACCGAGCGCCGCGCCACGGCTTGCAATCGCCTGAAGGTTGGCTGCGGATACCCCGGCGTAGCGATGGTAGGCGAACTCCTTGAGATAGGCGGCGACGCCCGGCACCTGGACCATCGCGTTGAGATAGGGAACTGCGTTCGCCATGTTCGTCACCGACGGCGCGATGAAATCCGGATGAAACCCTGCGGCAGCGAGGCGTTGCCCGGCCGCGGCGATCCCGGCACCGATGGACGAACCGGTCCAGATCGTCCCGTTGTCGGGCTCGAGAATCACCTCGACCGCGTCGGGGACCACGCCGAAGGTATCGCGAAGATGCAGGAAGAGGGCCAGCAAGAATTCGGCATACTCCGCCGGGTCTCCGTGAATCACGCCACCGTGGTTGAACGAGACGTAGTTGAGATTGAGGTAGAGATGCTCGCCGCGCGCCTCGAGGCGCTGCCGCAGCGGCAGGACGATGCTCGTGTACTCCAGATCGACCTGCGAGAAGTGAAAACCAGCGGGGTTGATAACGTTCGGGTCGTTGTTGTCATTGATCGCCTGATACCTCACGGTCGACCAGTTGACCTGTCCTGCAAGCGAGAGCGTGAAGTTGTCCGCCGGGTTTTCTGCCCCGCTCGTGACTTCGACCCGGAGACGATTGATCCCGAGATCGTTGCCTGCGAGGTCCATGAGCTGATTCTGCCATCCACTGAAGCCCGGGTCCTCCTGGTCAGCCTGGGCGGTTGCTTCCCATCCGGTCATCGTCTGGAAATGTCGCAGGGTATCGACATTGATCGTCGCGTCCACCGGACCGGGC
>JBOHRY010000383.1:0-3418 GCA_050732955.1 Gemmatimonadales bacterium
CAGTTCTTCGACTACATCTGGCCGGCGTACATGCAGCTTCGCGACGAACTCGCGCTGATGCGCTGGCGGAGCAACAACGCCAACAGTTCACCGGTCGTGGTGCGTGTGACGTACGGCGGTTATCTCAAGGGCGGCGCCATCTATCACTCGCAAACCGGCGCGGCAATCTTCACCGGCGTACCGGGGTTCAGGGTGATCTGTCCGTCGACGGCACTCGATGCCAACGGTCTCTTGCGCACCGCGATCCGCTGCGACGACCCGGTGATCTTCCTGGAGCACAAGCACCTCTATCGCCAGACCTACAACAAGTCGCGGTATCCCGGTCCGAACTTCATGATCCCGTTCGGCAAGGCCAAGGTGGTGCGCGAGGGGAACGATGCGACGGTCATCACGTACGGCGCGGTGGTCCAGCGCACGGTGCAGGCCGCCAACGCATTGCACGAAACCACCGGCAAGAATGTGGAAGTCATCGATCTCCGGTCGCTGAGCCCGGTGGACTGGGACGCGATCGCCGTGTCGGTCCGGAAGACCAGCCGCGTGCTCGTGGCGTACGAGGATTCGTTGTCGTGGGGTTACGGCTCGGAGATCGCCGCAAAGATCGCCAGCGACATGTTCGAGTGGCTCGATGCGCCGGTCAAGCGGATCGCGGCTGCCGATACGTTCGTCGCCTACGCGCCGGAGCTGGAGGATGCGATTCTTCCGCAGGTGGAATCGCTCCAGACGGCGATGTCGGAGTTGCTGCAGTACTAGGCTGCCGCTACGGAACGGCCCGCTACTCCAATCGCAGCGCTTCCAACGGCCCGACTCTGGCCGCTCGTCTCGCTGGCAGATAGCTGGCGACAACGGCCGTCGTCACCAGCACGCCGATCGCGATTCCGAGCGACGGCAAGTCGATCGCTCCGACGCCGAACAGCTGCGCTCGAATGAGTCGGGTGGCCGCGAGTCCGGCCGGCACGCCGATGACGACTCCGATGATGGCGACACGCACCGCTTCTCCGAGCACCATTCTCGTCACTGACGCAGGTGCCGCGCCAAGCGCCGCGCGCAGTCCGAACTCGCTGCTGCGCTGGCTGGTGGAATACGCCGTCACCCCGTACAGGCCGAGTGCCGCGAGTACCAGCGTCACGATGCAGAAGAACAGCGTGACTTGCACCAGCAGCACGTCTTTCGATACGGTGCCGCGTACCAGGTCGCGCACCGGATCGACCGTGACGGGCAGCGCTGGAACGGCTGCCACGATCGCCCGGCGAATCGGGCCGACCGCGCGTTCCGGATCGCCGCGCACGTGCACCACCAGCTCGGCCTGCCCCGCGTCGCCGGTGGTCGGATCGCTGAACGCGATATAGATCTGTCGATGCGGCTTGTCGCGAACGTCACTGCTTTGAAAATCACGCACCACACCGACGACAGTGTAGGGCACGCTATCGAGCTTGAGCGTGGTGCCGAGCGGGTCGCGGGGGCCGTAGTAGCGCTTCGCCATCGTCTCATTCATGATGGCGCCGGGCGGTGCCGTCTCGAGATCACGCTGCTCGATGCCGCGCCCGCGGATCAAGCGCGCTCCGATGGCGCCGACGAAGTTCGGGCCGACACGATCGAGGGAGACCTCGCGCTCCGAATCCGCCTGCGGAACGAAGCCGGGCACATCCGCGTCGCGAGTGGATACACCGCCGCTGAACAGACCGTGGTCGGCGAATGCGGCGGCTGTCACGCCAGGCAATCGACTGACACGGTCCACGAGGTCGCTCCGCAGTCGCGCCAGGCGAGCCCCGTTATACAGGGAACGTGACGTCCGCACGCGCACCGCGACCACGTGATCGCGATCCATACCGAGGTCGCTGTGCAGCAGTTGCTGCATGCTGCGCGCGAGCATCCCGCCACAGATCAGCAACAGCATGGACAGCGCGATCTGCGCCACGACCAGCGGACGCCCGAATGGAATGCCGGCGAGTCTTGCCCCGCCCGCCAGGTTGCGCCCACCCGAGCGCAATGACGTCGCGAGATCGACCCGCGCAGCACGAAAGGCCGGTAACAGGCCGACCAGCAACACGCACGCGATGGTCATCACCGCCGTGAACGCCAGGACACGTGCATCCGGCGTGGTATCGACGACGATCGGACTGGTGGCACTGACGGTCGAGAGCAGCAGCCTGGTGCCCAAGGTGGCCGCGACCAACCCGAGCACGCTCGCCGCGACGGCGAGCACCGTCCCTTCGACCAGCAATTGCTGCATCATGCGGCCACGGCCGGCCCCCAGCGTCATGCGAACCGTCATTTCACGACTACGCGCCACGATGCGTGCCAGCATCAAGCTCGACACGTTGGCGCAAACCACGAGGATGACCAAGCCAACCGCCGCCATCAGCACCCACAACGCCTTGGCGTATTCGGCCCGTCGCTCGGAAAAGCCGCGGGCGCCTGGCACGACCTGGATCGGGCTTTGCCTGAGGCTCTCGTCGAACGACGCGCGCGAGGGCGCATCGAGGTGGTCACGAACCGCGTTGGCCTCGATCGTGCTGAGTTCCGGCCGTGCCTGGTCGAGCGTGACGCCGGGCTTGAGGCGCCCCATCATCATGAGCCAGGACCAGGAGCGATCGCTCAGGAGGTTCATGTGCGGTCGGATCGCCGGCTCCATCATCATCGGCAGCCAGAAGTCGAGCGGCTCTCCGACGATGTCACCGTGGAAGCCCGGCGGCGTGACGCCGACGATCGTCAGCGCGACATCATTGACGCGGATAACGCTGCCGATCGCGGCGCGCGATCCGGAGAAACGGCGCTGCCAGTAGTCATAGCTGAGGACCGCGACGGGATCTTCTCCCACAGTTTCATCTTCCTGACCAGTGAACGTGCGTCCGGTCCAGGCCGGGACGCCCAGCACTGCAAAGAAATTCCCGGTAACGAACCGGGCGTGCGGATGCTCGACTGCCACGCCGGCGGAGGGGCCGATCGTTACATCCAGTTCGCCCGTGGAGCCGTTCGCATACATGTCCGTGAAAACCGCGTTGCGCGCGCGCACGTCGCCATAGAGTCCCAGTGACACATAATCGGTCACCGGCAAGCCCTTCCAGCTGTCGGTGACGGCGGCGGGATCGCCCGCGATCACCAGTCGCCCGGGATCGCGCACCGGAAGCTGGCGCAGCACGATGGTGTCGACCAGCGTGAAAATCGCCGTGTTGGCGCCGATGCCGAGCGCCAGCGTAGCAATGACCGTGAGAGAGAACGCTGGGTGGCTCGCCAGTGAGCGGAGTGCGTAGCGCAGATCGCGCAGCAGGGACTCGAGGCGCGCGGTCCCGCGCGTATCGCGGCTCGCTTCCTTCGCTCGCTCGATGCCGCCGAACTCGAGGCGCGCGCGGCGCCGCGCCGCCTCCGGCCCCATCCCTTGCCGCTGATACTTCTCGGCCTCGCGCTCGATGTGGAAACG
>JBOHRY010000384.1:0-2932 GCA_050732955.1 Gemmatimonadales bacterium
CGGCACGTTCCAGCCCATCTTCCTGATCGGATCGGCAGTCCTGACGGTGGTAGGCGCGTTCTTCCAGACCGGAATCGCCTGAAATGGGACGCAACGCCACCACCTCTCTCTACCTCGTCGTGATGGCGGCGGTGATCGTCGCGACCGATGTCCTATTCTTCAAGAACCGTTTCTGGGAACGGCTGGCGGTGAACGCAGGAATCGTCCTCGTTTTCGTCGCTTTCCGCTTCAGGTTCCCGAAGAGTCCATGTGGTGGAAGTCCGTCGCGGATGTGGTCATCCAGCTTGACCTAACTCCCTGCCATACCGAAGTTTCCGCCCTTGTTCCCGTCCCGACGCGAGGCGCGCTGACCCGGCATGGCTGTTCCCACGACTTCCCGCGATTCCGCGCCGCCCCGAGGCCTCACCCGCGATCAGCTCCTCGAGCTCTATCGCTGGATGCGGCTCACCCGCACCCTCGAAGAGCGCCTCGTCGCCCTCTACCGGCAGACCAAGGTGGTCGGCGGCCTCTTTTGTTCCCTCGGCCAGGAAGCCTGCGCGGTCGGCTCCGCCTTCGCGCTCGAGCGTCGTGACGTCCTCTCGCCACTGATCCGGAACCTCGGCTCGATGCTGGTGAAAGGCGCCGAGCCGATCGAGATCCTGCGGCAGTACATGGCCAAGGGCAATTCACCGACTCGCGGCCGCGAGCTCAACATCCACTTCGGCGACGTGGTCGACCGCAACTTCGTTGGCCAGATCTCGCATCTCGGCGACATGGTGCCGGTGATGGCCGGTGTCACGTTGACCTTTCGCATGCGCGGCGAAGATCGCGTTGGCCTGGTCTATGTCGGCGATGGCGCCACCAGCACCGGTGCGTTTCACGAAGGGATCAATTTCGCCGCGGTGCAGCGGTGTCCGCTCGTGGTCGTGGTGGAGAACAACGGTTACGCGTATTCCACGCCGACCAGCCACCAGACTGCCGCCGCACGACTGGTAGACAAGGCCGCGGGGTACGGCGTTCCCGGCGTGCGCGCCGACGGCAACGACGTGCTCGAAGTGTATCGCGTGGCTCGCGATGCAGTCGATCATGCTCGTGCGGGTGGTGGCGTCACGCTGCTCGAATTGATGACCTATCGGCGCAAGGGTCACGCGGAGCATGATAGCCAGAGCTATGTCCCGGCCGGCGAAATTGAAGGCTGGGCCGCCAACAACGATCCCATCGATCGCTACTCGGCGCGGCTCGTCGGCGAGTTCGGATTCGACGCGACGGCGCTCGGCGCCATCGACGAGGAAGTACGGGTCGATGTGGATGCCGCGACAGACCTGGCCGAGTCCGCGCCACCGTGCGACGGACCGGACGCCTTGCGCGGCGTCTACGCGGATCCGCCTGAGATGCCGGTGCTCTGGTATCGCGGCGACGCCGGGAGCGCTGTCGTGACGCACGAACGGCCCGCCGGATGGGGCACGCACGATGGCTGAGATCACCTTCGTCGAGGCGATCCGCGAAGGGCTCGCCGAGGAAATGGAACGCGATCCCGCCGTCTTCTGCCTTGGCGAGGACATCGGGCGGTTCGGTGGAGCGTTCAAGGCGACCGAAGGACTGCAGGCGCGCTTCGGCGAGCAGCGGGTGATCGACACGCCGGTCTCGGAGGCCGCGATCATCGGCGCCGCCGCCGGCGCCGCGCACTACGGCATGCGCCCGGTTTGCGAGATGCAGTTCATCGACTTCGTTTCGTGCGGTTACGACATGTTGACCAACTACGTCGCCACCGCGCGCTACCGGGCGATGTTGCCGTGCCCGATCGTCGTGCGCGGACCGTCGGGCGGGTACGTCCGCGGCGGCCCCTTTCATTCGCAGAACCCCGAGGCTGCCTTCCTGCACACGCCGGGGCTCAAGATCGCGTATCCTGCAACGGCCGAAGATGCCAAGGGCCTGCTCAAGGCGGCGATCCGCGACGACGACCCGGTGCTCTTCTTCGAGCACAAGTATCTCTACCGCCGGATCAAGGGAACGATGCCGGCCGGCGATCACGTTGTACCATTGGGCAAGGCACGCGTGGCGCGCGAGGGAACCGACCTGTCGATCATCACGTACGCGGCCACGGTCTGGAAGGCGCTCGAAGCGGCCGAAGAACTCGAGCGCACCGACGGCCTTTCGGCGGAGGTCATCGATCTGCGCACCCTGTTGCCGCTGGACGACGATGCCATCGTGGCGACGGTGAAGAAGACCAATCGCGTGTTGGTCGTGCACGAGGATACGGTCACCGGCGGGATTGCCGGCGAGATCACGTCGAGGATCAACGAACTCTGCTTCGAGTGGCTGGACGCACCGGTGCGCCGGGTGGCGGCTCACGACGTGCCACTGCCGTACGCGCCGCCGCTCGAGGATTTCGTCCTGCCGCAAACATCAGATATCGTGCGTGCGAGCCGGTGGCTCGCCGCCTATTGAGGAGCAGTCATGGCCCGCATTGATGTTGTCATGCCGCAAATGGGTGAATCGATCACCGAAGGCACCATGTCGCGCTGGATGAAGAAGGTGGGCGACGCGGTCAAGCGCGACGAGCCGATTTTCGAGATCTCGACCGACAAGGTCGATGCCGAGATTCCGGCACCGAACGCGGGAGTGCTGGCGGAAGTGATCGTCACCGAAGGGCAGACCGTCGCGGTCGGAACCGTCGTGGCGCGGATCGAAACCGATGCGAGTGCGCCGATTGCGGCGCCTGCCCCGGCAGCCGCACCGAATGCGCCCGCTGCCGCCGCATCGCCGCCGCCACCTCCGCCCGCACCAGCTCCGAAAGCTCCGGCTCCGGCACCAGCGGCGCCCAAGCCGCCACCCCCACCGCCGCCGGTGCGCGCCGCCGAACCGTCGTCCGGAACCGAGAGCGCGGATGAACGCCTCAAGCGCAAATCGACGCCACTGGTTCGCAAGATGGCCGAGGAGCATCATCTCGACA
>JBOHRY010000385.1:0-3950 GCA_050732955.1 Gemmatimonadales bacterium
AACCATTCGTGCGCGCTCTCATGGACGATGATGAAGTCCCACTTGAATCCTTCCCCGCTGCCGGAGAGGTCGGTCGCGCGACCTGCCGCTACCGGGTTGTCCGGGCGGCCGGAGAAATAGCCGTTCATGTAGTGGTTGCCGTAGGCCACCGCCGTCTGGTGCTCCATGCCGAGATGCGGCGCTTCCACCAGCTTGTAGCCATCCTGGTACCACGGGTATGGTCCGAACCAGTGCTCGAAACATTTCATCATCGAACGCGCCTGCTGGAACACCACCTTCGCCGTGTCGAGATGAATGGCGAGCGGCCAGAAATCCATCGTCAGCTTGCCGGCTTCACCGTCGTAGATCTCGGACCAGTGCGCGTAGGTACCGGCGTTCACCGCGACGTCATAATTGTTGATCGGCTCTGACTCGAACCACTCATAAGTGGTCGTACCGTCGGGATGCGCGGTCGTCCGTCGCAAGCGTCCGTTCGAGATGTCCTGCATGCTGCTCGGCACGGTGATCGCGATGCGCTGCGAATCCGGTTCGTCCGCCTGGGTGTCCTTGTTGGGCCACCACACCGAGGCTCCCAACCCCTGATTGGCCGTGGCGATCCAGGGATTGCCCGCCGAATCGTGCTGCCAGATGAAACCGCCGTCCCAGGGTGGACGGTGCGCCGCCACCGGCTTGCCGTGGTAGTAGACGCGCACGGTGCCATTCGCACCGGTGCGCTGCGGCGCCGCCAGCGTGACGAAAAAGGCGTTGCCGTCGCGTCGCCAGGTCAGCGGCTTGCCGTTCTGGATCATGCTGTCGACGACGAGCGGCAGCTGCAGGTCGATCTGCATCTCCTGTGCGGGAGCCAGCACGTGATAGGTGATCCCGTTCCAGCCGGTGATGCTGCTGTCGGCAGGATGCACCGTGACGTGCAGGTCGTAGAAGGTGGCGTCCCACCAGGCGCGTGCGGGACCGATACTGCCGCGCAGCGTATCGGCATGCGTGAACGGGCGGGTGCGCTGGGCAGAGAGCGGTGCCACGGCGAGAACACCAAGCAGGACGGCGAGCGTAGCACGACGCATCAGACAGCATCCGGTTGAGTGGGCCGCAGGAGCGCGATCCGCACCGCGTCGAGCACGAGGCGCAGGTCGTCGAGCTTGCCGAGGAGCGGCACCCCGAGTTGCTCGATGGGACGATGAATTTCGGGATCATGATTTGCGCCGGTGAGGAACACCACACGCTGCTTGAGGTGAGGCGCGCGTTCCGAAAGGTGCCGATAGAACTGCAGACCCGTCATCCCTGGCATGAGGACGTCGCACACCACCGCGTCCGGCGACTCCGGCCCTCTCAGCATGCCGAGCGCCTGGAACGCCGATGACGCCTCGACCACGGTATGACCGCCTCGCTCGAACGTCAGCCGCACCACCCGACGCACCGATGCGTCGTCATCGACCAGGAGGATGCGAGCCATCCCCGAATACTAACCGGTGCCTGCTGCCCCGGATCGCGTCGAACGTCGCACGATGCACCCGCGCAGAGGCTTGGGCTATCTTTGAGAGCTATGACTGGAATCACCTACCAGACGACGGCGGAAGACGTCGCGTCCCGATCGTTGCAGGTGACGGTGGCGGTCGATCACCTGGAAGCCACCGAGCGTCGCGCGGTCCGCGAATATGCTCGCAAGGCGCGGCTCCCCGGGTTTCGTCACGGGCACGCTCCCGAACCGGTGGTGCGCCGTCGCTTCGAGGCCGAGATCCGCCGCTTTGTGCTCGAGGATGCGCTCCGCGAGAGCTGGGACACCATCCTCAAGGAGACCGAACTCAAGCCGGTGGCCGATCCGCAGGTGCGCAATGTCCTGTACGAGGCCGGCAAGCCGCTGACGTTCGACCTCCTGGTGGAAGTGCGACCGCAAGTCCCGATCGCCACCACCGGCGGCTTCACGCTCAAGCGCGTGATCGCGCCGGTCACCGAAGCGATGGTCGACGAGCAGCTGCAGCAGCTGCGCGAACAGCGCGGCACCTGGAGTCCGCTCGCCGGGGTGCGGCCCAAGCCCGGGAATCTCGTCTCCGTCACAGTGACCACGCTGGAGGCCGGCGTCGAACCCGCAGCCGGTACACCACACGACCTGATCCTGGGCCAGGGTCAGGCGATCCCCGAGCTGGAGGAGCAGATCATGCAGCTCGAGCCGGGTGCCACGACCGAAGCTGAGGTTCGTTTCCCGGATGATCATTCCGATGTCGCCAGGCGGGGCCAGTCTCGTCGCGTGCGCATCGAGCTGCATGAGGTGAAGGAGCAGATCCTTCCCGATCTCGACGACACGCTGGCGCGCGAGCTTGGCGATTTCGATTCCCTCGATGCACTGCGACAGCGGGTTCGGGAGGACCTGGCCAGAGAGGCGCGCCGGCGTTCCGAGGACGAGATCCGGGGGGACTTGATTCGACAGATCGCCGAGGCCAACAAGGTGCCGGCCCCGCCGTCGATGGTGCATCGGCTTCTCCATGGGTATGCCGAATCGTACCGCGTCGAGGAACCGCAGTTTGAAACGTTCGCGCGTTCGTTCCAGCCCGTCGCTGAAGCGCAGGTGAAGCGAGAATTGATTATCGATTCGGTCGCAACGGCCCAGAACCTGCGTGCTTCCGAGGCCGATATCGACCAACGGGTTGGGGAGCTGGCCCGGGCCCGCGGCACCGACGCCGGGAAGCTCTACGCCTCGCTGCAGCAGCAGCGGCGCCTGGGGGAGCTGGAGCATTCGCTGACCGAGGAGAAGGTCTTCTCCTGGCTTCTCGGGCAGTCCACCGTCACCGAGGACCAGGCTTGACCCACGCCACGATCTACCCGCCCTACATCATCGAGCGCTCCAGCCGGGGCGAGCGGACGTACGACATTTTCTCGCGGCTGCTGATGGACCGGATCGTCTTCCTCGGTGCGCCGATCAACGACGACGTGGCGAACATCATCATCGCCCAGCTGCTCTTCCTCGAGGCCGACAACGCCGACAAGGACATCTATCTCTACATCAATTCTCCCGGCGGCGTGGTGTCGAGCGGGATGGCGATCTACGACACGATGCAGCACCTCAAGGCGCCGATCAACACGATCTGCATGGGGATGGCGGCCTCGATGGGGTCGTTCCTGCTCGCGGCCGGCACCCGGGGCAAGCGGTCCGCGCTGCCGCATTCGCGGATCATGATGCACCAGCCGTCCGGCGGCGCGCAGGGCAGCGCGGCCGACATCGAGATCCAGGCCAAGGAAATCCTGTATCTCCGCGGCAAGATGCACGAGCTCTACGCCAGGCACACCGGGCAGACGCTGGAACAGATCGAACACGATATGGAACGGGACCGTTTCATGAGTGCGGACGAAGCAGTAGCATATGGTCTGGTGGATACCGTGTTTGCGCCCCGGAAGACCGTCCTGGCCGCGGCGGGATAAGAGGATGTGACGATGTCCAACGACAAGCACCTGCGCTGCAGCTTCTGCGGCAAGAGCAAGGACTCGGTCCGGAAGTTCATTTCGGGCCCGTCGGTGTACATCTGCAATGAATGCATCACGCTCTGCAACGAGATCCTGGCGGAGGACGAGGAACGCGAGGCCACCGAGGGGCAGCGCCCGGTTCCCTCGCCGCAGGAGATCAAGGAAACGCTGGACCAGTACGTCG
Organism: Gemmatimonadales bacterium; assembly: GCA_050732955.1. Classification (GTDB taxonomy): domain Bacteria; phylum Gemmatimonadota; class Gemmatimonadetes; order Gemmatimonadales; family GWC2-71-9; genus Palsa-1233. The sequence continues at coordinate 3,635 of JBOHRY010000385.1, forward strand.
TGGGACAGGAGCGCGCCAAACGCTCCCTCTCGGTGGCGGTATACAACCACTACAAACGGATCAATTCCGGGCCGCGGGATTCGAGCGAAGTCGAGCTGGAGAAGTCCAACATCCTGATGCTTGGGCCGACCGGCACCGGCAAGACCCTGCTGGCGCAGACGCTGGCACGGATTCTCGATGTCCCGTTTACCATTGCCGACGCCACCACGCTTACCGAAGCCGGTTATGTCGGCGAGGACGTCGAGAACATCCTGGTGCGGCTGCTGCAGGCGGGCGACTTCAATGTCACCGACTGCGAGCGCGGCATCGTCTACAT
>JBOHRY010000386.1:0-12411 GCA_050732955.1 Gemmatimonadales bacterium
GTTGCCCACCAGGGAACACCCAGTTCCGGCTGCTCCAGCTTCACGTTCACGGGCGTCCCGTCGGGAGCGCATTCCGTCGATATTCAGATTTCGTGTCCCGGCGGGAACAACCAGATCGCGACCAACACGCCAATCGTCGTCCAGTAGGCGACGGTTAGGGCCGCGACTTGCCGATCGGCTTCGGCTCCCAGAGCTCGATCGGGTTGCCATCCGGGTCGTGCAATCGCGCGAAACGACCGTTGGGATAGAGCGTCGTGTCCACCTTGACGGCGATCCCGCTCGCTGCCAGCTGCTTGACCATCGCGGCAAGATTCCGCACCCTGAAGTTGATCATCCACATCTGTTCGCGCGGGCCAAAATATCTCGTGGAATCCGGGAACGGCGCGAACGCCGTCGGGCCTGCCTCCTGCACCCACGGCTTGGCATCGTAACTGGTCGGTACGGTGGCGATGCCGAGATTGTACCGATACCAGCGCTCCAGCGCGGTGGGGTTGCGCGACTTGAAGAAGAATCCGCCGATCCCCAGCACCCGCTCTCTCGACGCCTTCGCGGGCTGCTGTGCGGCAAGCGGCAGAGCCAGCAGGAATACGGTGGCGAGCCTGCGCGGAAACCTGGTCATTCCGCCTCCAGTCGTGGTCCCTCGTTGATGGCATATCCTATGTCGTCTATCCCCTATCGGCTACACCATCGAGAAGGCAGCGCGCACAGGGGAAGTCGACGGTGCCGGTCAGAGGAGCGCCAACTGTCTGAGCAGCGCGCTTGTTCGCGACATCTGGATGCTCGGTCCAACGGGCGCGCGCGAGTTTTGGCGCGACGGTTGACCGGTCCCGTCGATTCCCCAAGCGCGCTACACAGAGCTCCTCTGACCGACATCGTCGATTTCTCCTGCGCGCGCCCGCGATGGAGCGACCAAGATCATTGCGCGAGAAACCGGAGTAGGGCCCCTTCTTCCGCCTCGAGTCCATTCTCAACCGCACCATGCGCGCACGCCGTCCACCGCTCGCGCGCAGCGTGATCCACGAACGCCTGCAGCACGTCGGGGTGGATGTAACACTTGCGACATACCGCGACGGTGTTCCCCAGCCGCTCGGCGACCGACTTCACCGCGGCGACCTCTGCCGCCTTCGAGATCGCCGCGTCCTCGTCGTTCGCGATCGCCGCGAGTTCCGCCGCCGCAAGGAGCGTCCCTGCCCAGGTGCGAAAATCCTTGGCGGTGAAGTCCTGACTGGATACCTCACGCAGATAGTCATTGACGTCCGATGAGGTGATCGGCTGCGGTTCGCCGGTGTCGTCCAGAAACTGGAAAAGGTCCTGCCCGGGAAGGTCGCGGATGCGGCGGATCGTCCGCGCCAGACGCCGGTCGGTCATCCGCACCGCGTGCGCCTTGCCGCTCTTGCCGCGAAAACGGAACTGGATCTGGCTCCCATCCACTGCGACGTGTCGGTCCTGCATCGTGGTCAGGCCGAACGAACCGTTGGCGCGCGCATACTCTTCGTTGCCGACGCGGATGAAGGTGGTCGCAAGGAGTTGCACGACGGTAGCCAGTACCTTGGCCTTGGGCACACCGCCGAGCGCCAGGTCGGCATCGAGGCGCGCACGAATCTTCGGCAACGCATGACCGAATGCAATCATCCGTTCGTACTTGGTCGCGTCGCGGATCTCGTGCCAGCGAGGATGGTAGCGATACTGCTTCCGGCTGCGGGCGTCGCGGCCGGTGGCCTGGATGTGGCCATTGGCGATCGGGCAGATCCAGACGGCGGTCCACGCGGGCGGGATCACCAGCGACCGGATGCGCGCGAGAGTCTTCCGATCGCGGACCAGTGTGCCGTCGGCAGAGCGATACGAGAAGCCACGCCCGCAACGTTGGCGGGTGATCCCCGGCTCCTCATTGCTCCCGTGCCGGAGATCCGCCGCCCTGGCGGCGTCCTCCGGTGCGGTGAATGCACCAACCGGGCGACGGCGATTCGAGCGTTTACTGGATTTCTCCATCGGCGCGGCACCATCTTCCGGATCAAGGAGGCAACGCCACGGTGACGGAGATCCAAACCGGCGGGGACACATCCGACCTGCACTGGACACTCGACGACGCAACGCGAATCCGCCCCTTCCAGCCGGACGACGCGCCGGCGCTGTATCGGCTGATTTCGTCGAGTCGTAACCACCTGGACCGATGGTTGCGCTGGTCCAATTCCATCCAGTCGGAAGCGGACGCGACCGCAACGATCGCGCGCTACGTCGCGAAGCGGAGCAGCGGCGCCGGATTCCACAGCGGGATCTGGGTCCAGGGTCACCTGGCCGGCGGCATCGTCTGCAGGGACCTGGATCCGGTGAGCCGGAATGCCGAGATCGGCTACTGGCTCGGCGCCGGATTCACCGGCCGGGGACTGGCGACTCGCGGCACGATCCTGATGATCCAGTACCTCTTCGGCGTGCGCAAGCTGCATCGTCTGGAGATGCAGTGCGCCGTCGACAACGAGCCGAGCCGGGCGATCCCTGAAAAGCTCGGGTTTCGGCTGGAGGGTATCCGGCGCGATTCAACCTGGATCGCGACGGACTTCGCCGATCACGCGGTATACGGCCTGCTGGAAAATGAGTGGAACGGCCCACCTGAGCTTCGCCCGGGCCGACGTTCATCCGTTATATAGATTCGTTCTTCACGAATCATCGCCGCCAGGCATGAGGCCAGCATGAAGCATTGCATCGCGCTGCTCTGCGTACTCGTCCCACAGCTCGCGTATGCCCAGGGTCGCGGCGGACGAACCGCTTCCAGCGGTCCGCCGATGGTGCTCCTGCCGGCACGCGTCTGGGACGGGACGGCCTCTCGCCCCCACGATGGCTGGGGCGTGCTGGTGCGCGGAAATCAGATCGCCGCGGTCGGTCCGCGCGCTTCCCTCGGCGCGCCGCCCGACGCCACCACGATCGACCTGCCGAACACCACGCTCATTCCCGGATTGATCGAAGCGCATTCGCACATGCTGCTCCATCCATACAACGAAACGCCATGGGACGATCAGGTGCTGCACGAACCACTGGCGCTCCGCGTGGCACGCGCCGTCAATCACGCGCGCGCGACACTGATGGCCGGGTTCACCACCGTGCGCGATCTCGGCACCGAAGGCGCGGGATACGCCGACGTCGGACTGAAGATGGCGATCAACCAGGGGATCATCCCGGGCCCGCGCATGTTCGTCGTGACCCGCGCGATCGTGGGGTGGGGCGAGTACGGACCCAAGGGGTTCGCGACCGAATATGTGGATGACATTCCGCAGGGCGCCGAAGAAGCCAGTGGAATGGAATCGCTGGAGCACATCGTCCGCGACCAGATCAAGCACGGCGCGGACTGGATCAAGGTGTACGCCGATTATCGCTGGGGACCCAACGGAGAGGTCGAGCCGGGATTCACGCTCGAGGAGCTCAAGCTGGTGGTGGAGATCGCCAACAGTGCGGGACGCCAGGTCGCCGCGCACGCCACATCGCCGGAAGGAATGCGGCGGGCGATTCTCGCCGGGATCAGGACCATCGAGCACGGCGACGCCGGCACTCCAGAAGTCTTTCAGCTGCTCAAGCAGCATGGCGCCTGTTACGTGCCGACCATCGCCGCCGGCGAGTCACAACTCGAACAGCGCGGGATGTATCACATGGGTGACTCACTGCCGCCGTCGCTCCGCAACAAGCAGGCGTCGTTCAAGGCGGCACTCGATGCTGGCGTCACCATCTGCAGCGGGAGCGATGTCGGGGTATTCAGTCACGGTGACAACGGCAAGGAGCTGCAGCTGCTGGTGCAGTTCGGCATGAAACCGATCGACGCCCTCCTCGCCGCCACGGCCAACGACGCCGCGATGCTCGGCATGGCCGACCGGATCGGCGGAATCCGTCCCGGCATGCTGGCGGACCTGGTGGCGGTGGATGGCGATCCGACCGTGGACATCGCGGCGGTGCGCAACGTCAAGTTCGTCATGAAGAATGGCACGGTGTACCGCACCCCATGAAGTCGCTTTTCGATCGTGGATTCATCGCCGGGATCGCGGCGGTCTGCGTCATCACCGCAGGCAACAGCGCGCTGGCCTACCACAATACCCTGCTGCTCTACCAGGCTGCGGCGGAGGTCACCCACACCCACAAGGTTCTCGAAGCGCTCGCCGAACTGCTTTCGACGGCCAAGGACGCCGAGACCGGCCAACGTGGCTTCGTGATCACCGGCGACCTCGAGTATCTCAGGCCGTATCACATCGCCGAAGGAACCATCAGCGAGTGGATCAAGCAGATCGACAGCCTCACGGCCGACAATCCGGCGATGCAGCAACAACTTCCCGACCTCCGGCGCGTCGTCGGTGACAAGCTGGCCGAGCTGCGCGAAACGGTCGCGCTTCGCCAGAACGAGGGCTTCGCCGCTGCGGAGCGAATGGTGCTCACCGGCCGCGGCAGGATCACCATGGACTCGATCCGGGTTCAGGTGGGTCGGATGGTGGCGGAGGAGGAGCACCAGCTCCGCGACCGGACAGCCCAGGCGGCCCGGAGTCGCACCTTCGCGATTTCGGCGCTGGTCATCGCCGGATTGGTACAGCTGGCGACCCTCGCCGCGCTGATCGTGCTGCTGCGCCGCAAGATCCGGAATCGGGAACGGGCTGCGGCACAGCTGCATGAGCAGCAGGAATGGTTTCGCACCACACTGTTCAGCATCGGCGACGCGGTGATCACCACGGACACCACCGGCGTCGTGAGCAACCTCAACCCGGTGGCCGAGGCGCTGACCGGCTGGAGCGCGGCGGAAGCCCGCGGACACAACCTCGACGATGTCTTCCGGGTGGTGCACGAGGTGACGCGCGCGCCCGCCAGCAATCCGGCGCTGCAGGCGCTGCGCGAGGGAACCGTCATCGGTCTCGCCAACCACTCGGTGCTGATCGCGCGGGACGGGGTCGAGCATCCGGTCGACGACAGCGCCGCCCCGATTCGCGATGCCGACGGACGGGTGCTCGGCGCGGTGCTCGTCTTTCGCGACATCAGTGAACGTCGCGAAGCGGAATCCCGCCTGCGCGAGGCGGACCGCCGCAAGGATGAGTTCCTGGCGGTGCTCGCGCACGAACTCCGCAACCCGCTGGCACCGCTCCGCCATGCGCTCGAGGTCCTGCACCTCGCCCCCGGTGACCCGGCCTCGGTCGGGCAGGTCGGCGGGATCATGGAACGTCAACTACAACATATGGTCCGGTTGATCGATGACCTCATGGACGTCTCGCGCATCACGAGCAACCGGCTCGAGTTGCGCCGCGAGACCATCGACATTGCCGCCGTGGTGCATGGCGCGCTGGAGACGTGCGGTCCGCTGCTGGCGCAGTCCCGGCATGCGCTCAAGCTGACGCTGCCGCCGCATCCGCTGCACGTGGACGCCGACCGGGCGCGTCTCGCCCAGGCCTTCGCCAACCTGCTCAACAACGCCATCAAGTACACCGAGCCCGGCGGTCGGATCTGGCTGACGGTGGAGCGCGACGGGAACGAGGTCGGCATCACGGTTCGCGATTCGGGAATTGGCATACCGGAAGCGATGCTGGGCCGGGTCTTCGAAATGTTCGTGCAGGTCGATAGCTCGATCGACCGCGCCCAGGGCGGCCTGGGCATCGGCCTGCAGCTGGTGAAGCGCATCGTCGAGATGCACGGGGGATCAGTGGTGGCGCGAAGTACCGGACCGGGCCGCGGCAGCGAATTCGTCGTACGCCTGCCGGTAGCGCTCACGCCGGCTGCCGGTTCGCGGCCCTCCGAAGGGACGGCGGGACCTGCTGCCCGTCGGCGGGTACTGGTGGCCGACGACAACGCCGACGCGGCCGATACCCTCGCCATGATGTTGCGGATGAAGGGCCACGAGGTCGCGGTGGCGCGTGACGGCGTCGAAGCGCTGGAGGTCGGTGCACAGTTCCAACCCGAAGTGGCGATGCTCGACATCGGCATGCCGAAAATGGACGGACTGGAAGTGGCGCGACGCATGCGCGCCTCTGACTGGGGACGCGGCATCATGCTGATCGCGCTGACCGGGTGGGGACAGGAAGACGATCGACGCCGCTCGCGCGACGCCGGATTCGACCATCACATCGTCAAGCCTGTGGAGCTGGCGACGCTGGAAGCGGTGCTGGGTCAGCCCCCGCGACCGCCCGCCGGCGCGAACTGATACTCCTTGGGCGGCTCGGTATTGAGCAGCCACCGCACGAAGTAATCCCACCGCTTGCGCATCATGTACTGACTCGCCGTGTAGCCGTGATTGTTGTTCGGCAGGATGAGGAGATCGAAATCCTTGTTCGCCTTGATCAGCGCGTCGACCACCAGGAATGTCGAGTACGGCGGCACGTTGGTGTCCATCGAGCCATGCGCCAGCAGCAGGTGCCCCTGCAGGTTCTTCGCGTACGTCTCGTTGGCCTCGGCCGTATAGTTGTCCGTACCGTCCGCATTGCGGACCAAGAGACCCTGATAGCGCTCGCCCCAGTCGTCCTCGTTCTGCCGATTGTCGTGGTTGCCCGATTCGGCGATGCCGACCTTGAAGAACTCCGGATAGCGGAACATCGCATCGGCGGTGGCGAATCCGCCGCCCGAGTGTCCCCAGATCCCGACACGGTTGATGTCGATGAACTTGTACCGCTCAGCGAGCTGCTTCATCGCGGTGACCTGATCGGGGAGCGTGTTGTCGCGGCCGATGGCGCCGTAATACGCATCCTGAAACGCCTTCGAGCGGCCGGGATTCCCCATCCCGTCGATCGTCACCACCACGAACCCGAGCTCGGCGAGCGCCTGTCGATCGCCGCGCGTGACGGTGAACGCGCGGCTCCCTACGCTGCCGCCCTGCGGTCCCGGGTAGATGTTGTTCACGATCGGATATCTCTTCGTGGAATCGAGATGCGTCGGCACGAACATCATGCCATAGATCGCGGTCTTGCCGTCGTGCGCCGTCATCTTGATCGGAATCGGCGGCTTCCATCCCGCGGCGAGCAGTTTCGAAATGTCGGCCTTGTCGAGCGGCATGATCAACCGGCCCGTCATGCCGTCCCGCAGAGCGACAACCGGCGGCACATCCGGCTGCGACCAGGTGTCCACGACGTACCGTCCGTCCGGCGAGACCTGGGCGCTGTGCACGCCGACGTCCGGTGTCAGCGACACCTGGCGCGTGCCATCCAGGTTGACACGATAGAGGTGTGCGAAATACGGGTCCTGTCCGGCTTCCTTGCCGTTGGCCATGAACCAGAGCGTGCGGGTCGCCGGGTCGATCCGGACGATCTGCGTCACGGGACCTTCGCCGTTGGTGATCTGACTCTTGATCTTCCCGGTGGCAAGATCGATAAGATAGAGCGTCCCCCAGTTGCTCCGCTCCGAATACCAGATCACCTCGTTCGTGGACCAGAGCACCTGCCAGCCGGTAGGCGCCTTGTACTGCGTGGACTGCGTCTCGTCGAACACCTTGCGGACATCACCGGTCACGGTGTTGGCGACCGAGAGCCACACATGTTTGTTGTCGCGCGACATCGACGCGATCGCCAACTGCGATCCGTCGGGACTCCATTGGGTGTCGTTGAGTTCGATGTTGTCTTCGCGGGTGCCACGGTGGAAGTCCGCCGGCATCTTGAGGCGCAGCACGCTGCCATCGTCAGCATTCACAATGACGCGATCCATCATCGCAACCACGCTGTCGCCCGGAAGCGGAAACGGCACCTGGCGCAGCATCGGATGGCCGGCGACGCGATCGCTGAATGGCGGACCGACCGGCGTGGTGACGAGATACATCTTGCCGACGTTGCGCTCGTCCTGCTGCTGCGTGGCGAGCCGTCGCGAATCCGGCGACCAGACCGCCATCGCATCGGGACCACCGGCCCAGCCGGCGTTGTCGGTAGCGTAGCCGAAGTCTTCGGCGCCATCGTGCGTCAGCTGCTTCTCCTGACCCGAGGCGATGTCACGCACCCAGAGATTCCAGTCGCGGACGAACGCGCCGCGCTTGCCATCGGGGGAGCGGAGCAGCGGCTCGCTGTGCGCCGCGACTGGTCCGCCGCCCCGCCCACCGCGGCCGCCACCACGACCGAAACTGGGTACCACGGCCGTGTGCGGCAGACCCGCGGTGTCCGCGGCGGGCACGCGTGTACGGGTCTTCCGCACCGGATCGATCATGAAATACACGGCGCCCGTCGGCGTCGCGCCGCGGTACCAGAACCGGTCGTCACGATCGCCGGGAAGCCAGTTGGCTGCCACTGTCCCGCCGACGACGAGCCCGTTGAGTGCCGGGCCGAGGAATCGCTCGGCGCGAGCGTAGTCGGCGGCGGTGACGGACTGCGCGGAGATCGGTGCAGCCGCGACGATTCCGACGAACAGCAGAGTGCGCTTCACTGCGAACCGCCGGCCGGTGGTGCACCACGCCCGCCGCGGCCCCGTCCGCCACCGGCGTTCTGCGTGCCCATCTCGTATTCGTGCGGCGGTTCGGCTCCCATCAGGTAGCGTACGAAGTAGTCCCAGCGCCGGCGCTGCATGTACGCCGACTCGGTGCCGTAGCCATGGCGCTGGTTCGGCAGGATCAGCAGGTCGAAATCCTTGTTCGCCTTGATCAGGGCGTAGGCCACCAGGAAGGTGTTGTACGGCGGCACGTTGTTGTCGATCGAGCCATGGGCCAGGAGCAGGTGTCCCTTCAGGTTCCTGGCGAAGGTCTCGTTCGCTTCGGCGGTGTAGCTGTCGGTGCCGTTGGCGTTCCGGGTTTCCAATCCCTGATAGCGCTCACCCCAGTCGTCCTCGTACTCGCGGTTGTCGTGGTTCCCCGATTCGGAAATGCCGACCTTGAAGAAGTCCGGATAGCGGAACATCGCGTCGGCCGCGGCGAACCCGCCGCCTGAGTGGCCCCAGATTCCCGCGCGATTGATATCGATCCAGCTGTAGCGCTGCGCCAGTTCCTTCATCCCGGCGACCTGATCGGGCAGTGTGTTGTCACCCATCTTGGCGTAGTAGGCATCGTGGAACTTCTTGTCGCGATCCGGCGTGCCCATGCCGTTGATCTTCACCACGATGAAGCCGAGGTTGGCGAGTCCGCCTGCTTCGCCGCCGGCGGGTGTGAAACCCCAGGCGCCGTTGCTCCCGCTCTGCGGGCCGGGATAGATCTGGTTGATGATCGGGTACTTCTTCGACGGATCGAAATCCGCCGGCTTGTACATCACACCGTAGATATCGGTCGTGCCGTCGCGGGCTTTCATCTTGATGGTGGTGCCCGGATTCCATCCCGCCGCCTTGAGCGCGGCAGGGTCGGCACCTTTCTCCAGCGGCATGACCAGCGCGCCGGTGTTGGCATCGCGCACGGCACTCGCGAACGGCACATCGGTCTGGCTCCACGTGTCCACCAGGTACTTCCCCGTTGGCGAGAACTCCGCCGTGTGGGTTCCGTCACCCGGTGTCAGTGACGCCAGCTGTGTGCCGTCAAGTTTGACGCGGTAGTAATGCGTGTAGTACGGATTCTGGCCGGGCTCCCGGCCCACTGCGGTGAACCAGAGCGTTCGCGTGGTGTCGTCGAGGCGGACAATCCCGGTGGTGACACCAACGCCCGGCGTCACCTTGTTCTTCAATTGTCCGCTGGTCAAGTCATACAGGTAGAAGTGTCCCCAGTTGTCCCGCTCCGAATACCAGAGTACCTCGTTGCTCGGCCAGATCACGGTCCAGAGCGGTGTTCCGCCCGGCCCGCCCTCGAACTGCGTCGGCGAGGATTCCTCGAAGACGGTGCGCACCGCGCCGGTGGCCGCGTTCGCTGACCGCAGCCAGACGTGCTTGTGGTCCCGAGAGGACGATGCGAAGACCAGTTCCGACCCGTCGGGGCGCCACTTGAGATCGTTCATGTTGAGGTTGTCGACCACCGTGCCGCGGTGCTGGTCGGGCGGCATCTGCAGGCGAATCACCTTGGCCGCCGGCACGTCGACGATCACCCGCTGGATCGTGGTGATGACGCTGTCGCCGGGAAGCGGATACGCCCAGTCCTCGAGCACTGGATGCCCAGCCTCGCGCGTGCTGTACTGTCCGCCGGTCGGCGTGGTGACCAGATACATGTGGCCCACGCCACGCTCGTCCTGCTGCTGAGTCGCGAACTTCCGGGAATCCGGCGACCAGAGCCCGATGGCGTTGGGACCCTTGACCCAGCCGGCGTTGTTGGTGGCGTAGCCGAAATCCTTGACACCGTCGGTGGTGAGCTGCGACTCACGGCCGCCAGGAAGATCCTTGACCCAGAGATTCCAGTTGCGAATGAAGACACCCTTGGTGCCGTCTGGTGACACCGTCAGCGGCTGGCCGTCGGACGACATCGGGCCACCGCCAACGCCGCCACGTCCGCCGCCGCCCCGACCTCCGCGTCCACCGCGTCCACCGCGCCCTGCCGCCACCTCGCCGATGCCGGTGCGAGCGATCGTGCCGGCGGCAAGCGCCGTGCACCTGCTCCCCTTCACGTCGCAACTCCACTCCCGACCGCTGTCGGCCACCATGATCGACCGGTAGTCGCGAGTGAACGTGATGATGGTGAATGGCAGATGCTGCGCGTCGACCGGGTGCTTGAGCGCCGTCGAGAGCGCCGCGGCGACCCGGTTCCGGTCGAAGGCTGGTGCGCGCGTCTTCCTGGCGGGATCGACCAGAATGAAGTCGCCTTCGCCGTTCGGTGTCCGGTACCAGAAGCGTCCGTCGGGTTCCCAATTGGGCATCACGACGCCGGCGCCCGCGAGCTGCATCACGGTACCGTTCGACATCGACCGCTCGGCGCGGGCATAATCGGCGCTGGTCACGACGCGCTGCTGAGCCAGGACCGGTGTGGGCACGGTGCATGCTGCAACAGCAACTGTCCAATGGAATCGACGGAAAACTCCCGACATGCGAAGCCTCGAGGCAATGGAGTAGGAAGCGGAACGTAAGTAGTAAGAAGGAAGCGCGGTGCTCGCAAGGAATCGCGTCACACTTTCCCTTAGCTTCTTTCATGGCCGAGATCTACGCGCCCGGCTGGCCCGGCATTCCGCCTCGCTGGACATCGAGCGCCAAGAGCGGCGTCGGCACGGCGCTGAGCGGCAGCAGCGATCTCTGGTTCACCATCAGTCACGGCGTGGTGAACGAGATCTACTATCCGCGTATCGATCACGCGTGCACCCGCGACATGGAATTCATCGTCACCGGTCCCGACGGTTTTCTTTCCGAAGAGAAGCGCGACGCGCAGCATGACATCGAGCGCAGCGCGCCCGGCGCGCCGGCGTATCGTCTGCGCAACATCGTCGCGAATCGCTACCGCATCGACAAGGAGATCATCAGTGATCCGGCACGTCCGGTATTGCTGCAGCGCACCCGGTTCCAGGCGCTCGCCGGCCGGAATGCCGACTACCAGCTCCACTTGCTCATCGCGCCGCATCTCGGCAATCGCGGCGGCGGCAACACCGGCTGGATCGGCGAGTACAAGGGAAAACCAATGCTGTTCGCCGAGCGGCCCGGTGTGGCGCTGGCGGTAGCGTGCTCGGAGCCGTGGTCGAACCGGTCGGCCGGTTTCGTGGGAACGTCCGACGGCTGGCGCGACGTGCACGAACATCACGAAATGACCTGGAGCTACCAGCGCGCCGAGAATGGCAACGTGGCATTGACGGCCGGCATCGTGATCCCGCCGGACGATGCGGAGTTCCTGGTGGTCGTCGCCTTCGGCGCCAACGTGGATGAAGCCGGCCATCGCGCGCGCGCTGCGCTGCACGACGGATTCGACGCGGCGTACGCCGTCTATGTACGCAACTGGGATGCGTGGCAGGACGGACTGCTGCACCTCGACGAAGATCGCCAGGACGATCCGACCGATCGGTACCGCATCAGCACCATGGTGATGCGGACACACGAGGCGACGGACTTCCCCGGCGGCGTGATCGCATCGCTCTCGATTCCCTGGGGCTTCAACAAGGGCGACGAAGATCTTGGCGGCTATCACCTTTGCTGGCCGCGCGATCTGGTGGAAACCGGCGGTGGTCTCCTCGCGGTCGGAGCGCACGCCGAGGTCCGGCGGATCCTGTCATACCTGCAGACGACTCAGGAGTCCGACGGCCATTGGGGCCAGAACATGTGGCTCGACGGCGCACCCTACTGGAATGGCATCCAGATGGATGAAACGGCGCTGCCGATCGTCCTCGTCGATCTCGCCCGGCGTGAAGGCGCCTTGAAGGAAACGGACCTGCACCGGTTCTGGCCGATGGTCCGCCGCGCGGTCGCGTACATCGTGCGTAATGGTCCGGTGAGTCCACAGGATCGGTGGGAGGAGGATCCCGGATACTCGCCGTTCACCGTGGCGGCACAGATTGCAGCACTCCTGGCGGCGGCGGAACTCGCCCGACTCTTCGAAGAAACTGACGTCGCGACCTATCTCGTCGAAACCGCCGACGCCTGGTACGATTGCATCGACCACTGGAT